>JBGSIG010000001.1:0-2864 GCA_041742655.1 Ferruginibacter sp.
AAATAATTGTGCCAATTTTTGTACGACTTAGAACATACAGGAATTGGGGAACATTTTCTACAGTTCATCCAGGTACAAATAAAAGTTCGTGGTCAATTGTATGCAACATCAATCATGTACAAATTAATCAACCTCGGGGCGGTACTATTATACTGCCAGAGCAGCGCCGCCATTTTGCGGGTAACCACCCAGGCTTCATTTCAATTATCTGCGCATTGAATTTAAGGTTTCCTACTTTTATTGCACAGCTTCAAAATTAGCACGTTAAAAAAACCAATTTTTCTGCTCAGAAAAAAGAACTCAACAAAATTTATAACATTAATTTAATTACAAAACAATGGATCCTAAAAAACAAGCCGCCCAAAAAGCCGTAAACAATATCAACAACCAAACAACAGTAGGGCTGGGTGCAGGTTCAACAATTGCCTTTATGATTGAATTTTTAGCAGATGAATTAAAAAACGGCTTAGCCGTAAAACTGTTGACGTCTTCATTTACTACGCACCAGTTATTAGTACAAAATGGATTTACGGTACTGGCCATTGCGGATGTTGCGGAGATAGATATTTATTTTGATGGCTGTGATCAGTTTGACAAAGATTTGAATGCTTTAAAAAGTGGTGGCGGCATTCACACCCGTGAAAAATTACTGGCATCAATGGCCAGGCAATTTATACTTGTAAGCAACGAAGCAAAATATGCAGAGCGGTTAACTACCAAATTTCCTTTAGTAATCGAATTACTGCCCGAATCGTATCGCTTTGTTTTGGCAAGCATACAAAAACTATTTCCGGATGTAAAACTGGTGTTAAGAAAAAGTGATGAAAAAGATGGCGCAGCTATTACTGACAATGGCAATTACCTTTTAGACCTGTGGTTTACAAGTTGGCCTGATCTTGGATTACTTAATAACCAACTTAAAGCCATCACCGGAGTAATTGAAACTTCACTATTTTATCAGCTTGCCGATAAAGCTATCATTGCCGGCGGCGATGGAATTAAAATACTGGAAAAAAATACTAAATAAATTTTTCTGCGTTCTATAACACATCACTTTTACTAAATATGCACATCACCAAAAACATAGTAATACCAACAGACAATTTGCCGATAACACTCGATATTTTTTTTGAAGGAACTATAAAGAAAAAACCAGTTGTAATTTATGTGCATGGATTTAACGGTTTTAAAGACTGGGGTAATTTTGATTTGGTGGCAAAAAAGTTTGCAACAGCAGGTTTTGTCTTGGTGAAATTTAATTTTTCGCACAACGGCACCACTCCCGAACACCCGGAAGAATTTATTAACCTCGAAGCATTCGGTAATAATAATTATACCAAACAATTACAGGATCTTAGTTTGGTAATTGACTGGGTTTGCGATGCTTCAAATACCTATCGCGAGGCATTGGATACAAACAACATTTATATGATAGGCCATAGCATGGGTGGCGGTATTTCAATACTGCAGGCTGCTGCTGACACCCGTATAAAAAAATTAATTACCTGGGCAGCAATAAGTGAATGCAAAACGCCATGGGGCAACTGGCCACCCAAAAAATTGCAGGATTGGAAAGAAACAGGTGTGGAGCATTACACCAATACCCGAACCAATCAACAGATGCCCCTTTATTACCAGTTGCATATCGATTACCTGCAAAATCAGTCGAAGCTTGACATACAAAAAGCGATCAAAAAACTGGATATCCCGATATTAATTTGTCACGGAACAAATGATATTTCAGTGCCGTTAGAAAGCGCACTTGAGTTAAAAAGCTGGCAACCTTCCGCAGCATTATTTACATTAGAAACCAATCACGTATTTGGACGTAAGCATCCATGGATATTAAACGATTTACCTGCAGAGATGCAAACTGTTGTAGATAAGTGCCTGCAATTTTTAGAATAGAAGCTGCTACAAAATACAATGAAGTTGCCGAAGAAATATCAGTCGCAAATTAAACCGTGTTTTTTGTAACTTGAATATATACACTCTATCCAAATGATCAATGATACCTTAGTCTTTATTGCAAAAGAAATGAATGGCTACCTCCAGAATGTTACCTGAATTAGTGAAGACTGTGTGATTGTTTCTGCTATCAATAACCGTGGTGGAACAATTGCAGCAGGTAGTGAAAACAAAATTGCATTTACAATGGCCAATATTGAAGCAGATACCATAAAAAATAATATCGGTATACATAACCGCCCAATGGCAGGTGCAGAAAGTGTAGAAAACTTAAATATCTATATTGTAATTGCAGCGTGTTACACAAATAATAGTGAGTCCCTGTAATCTATTTTCAATGCCATTACCTTCTTCAAACAAAACACGATATTTTTCCCAACTGAAACAAATGATCTTAATAAAGCCATTGATAAAATAATTATTGAAATGGTGAACATGCCCATGGCAAATCTGGGTCATCTTTGGTCTTCACTCAAGGCCAGTTACCAACCATCTGCAGTGTATAAACTAAGAATATTCTATAACACCTAGCCATGGAGCAGACACCTGCTGGATAAGGAACAAACTAATATTTCGGCATATTCTTTTTAAAACGCCGCAGTTTTCATAGATTACATTATAATTGTAATAGCGACACTTAAAGCCATTTGAAATGATGACCCGTAAACCTCTTGTTGGTATTTATTTACCAAGCCTGTTTCTAATCTCCACTTTAGTTTTTTCGTGTAATAACAGCGGCACTGATATACAATCTAAAAAAAAATCAGACAGTCTCACCGAAGAACAAAAGCACCTGCCCGAAAATGCGTTAAAGGGACTAACGGTAGCGGAAGGTTTGGAAGTGCTTCCATTTGCTGTCGAACCAATGCTAATGAACCCTACTGATATTGATGTAG
>JBGSIG010000002.1:0-5644 GCA_041742655.1 Ferruginibacter sp.
CCAATGGAAGAAATGGATGTCTTGATTCATCCATTGCGGCAGGAGTTAATCGTAAATCCGGAACATCCTAATTATGCAGTATTAAAAATGAAGTAATTATTAAATGGATACAGAAGCACAGTTTATTTCTTTCGGACAAACGGGTTACTTTTCAAAAATGGTAACTGATTATATTACTGCCGAAAAAAAATTACAACCTTTTTATAAGCACGCAGTTTCCATTGAAGGTATAAAAGCATCTATAGAGGAAAGGAAAAAATTTACCACTGATAGAAAATTGCTGGTGTCTGTTTTACAAAAACAATACGCTTCTATAGAAACCAGTAAAGAAGTTGCAGGGAATATTAATTTATTACTTTCCCAAAATACTTTTACCATCTGTACGGCACATCAGCCTAATATTTTTACAGGCCCATTATATTTTATTTATAAAATTTTACATGTTGTTCAGCTTTCAGAGCAGTTGAAAGTGCAATTGCCTGAAAATAATTTTGTACCTGTGTACTACATGGGCAGCGAAGATGCTGACCTGGATGAACTGGGGCATATTTATATTGGCGGCGAAAAATACCAGTGGAGTACCAATCAAACCGGGGCCGTTGGAAGAATGAGAGTGGATAAAGATTTGGTGAAAATGTTGGATACTATTAGCGGCCAGTTGTTGGTGCAGCCTTTTGGAGCTGAAATTATCGGTCTGA
Source organism: Ferruginibacter sp. (assembly GCA_041742655.1). GTDB lineage: Bacteria > Bacteroidota > Bacteroidia > Chitinophagales > Chitinophagaceae > Ferruginibacter. Next base: position 699 of record JBGSIG010000002.1, read on the forward strand.
TGAAGGGTTGCTATACCGAGGGTACAACCATAGAGCAAGCAACTTTTAAATTGGTTGACAAATTATTTGGAGCATATGGGCTTCTAATAATATTGCCAGACAGTAAAGAATTAAAAGCGTCCTTTATACCTGTTATCGAAAAGGAGTTAATAGAAGAATTTTCTCATAGTGAAGTAAAGGAGACAATTGCTGCATTTGGTACCAAGTATAAAGTGCAGGCAAGCGGAAGAGAACTCAATATGTTTTATTTGATAGATGCTAAAAGGGAAAGAATTGAAATGATTGATGGTATGTGGTCAGTTATAAATACTGAATTAAAGTTCACCCGTGATGAAATGATCGCAGAGTTGAAAGAATATCCTGAACGGTTTAGTCCAAACGTAATTCTGCGGCCGGTATTCCAGGAATGGATTTTACCCAATATTGTTTTTGTAGGTGGCGGCGGTGAAATTGCTTACTGGCTGCAATTGAAAAAAGTGTTTGCGAAAGTTGCCGTGCCTTACCCATTGATGATTGTCCGCAATTCTTTTATGTTTGTCACTAAAGAAATACGGGAACTTGTAGAAAAATTACAATTCGATTATGTATCCTTATTTCAACCTCAACTTGAGTTAATAAATCAATTGGTGAGAAGAGATAGTTTGCAACAGGTATCGCTGTATGAAGAAGTGGTGGAGTTAACTGCGTTTTACGAAAAACTGAAAACCATAGCAGGTAATCTAGATGCCACATTAAAGAACCACATCAGCGCACTACAAACCCAGGCATTAAAAAAAATAGCCGCACTCGAAAAGAAAATGCTGCGTGCCGAAAAGAAAAAATTTGAAGCAGAGCAAAGACAGTTGCAAAAAATAAAAGCAGCATTATTCCCCAGCAATAATTTACAGGAAAGAGTGGACAACCTGATGCCTTATTATGCAAAATGGGGGAAAGATTTTATAAGCATGATCTACGAAAACTCAAAAGGTTTAGAGCAGGAATTTGGGATTTTGGTTGAGCACCCCTTCTGACCGTATACTGCCAGCAACAAAAAACACCAAACTCAAAACCAAAAATTTCCTTATTTATCAAACTCATTGGTAAAGCCAAGATACTTTACATTCTTTACACTTTCCATAACGATGTCATCCTGGTATTCTTTATAAGCTTCCAGTTTTCCGGCAATAGAGGTATCGTGAAGGGCTAATATTTGTGCTGCAAGTATACCGGCATTTTTTGCCCCATTCAGTGCGACAGTAGCTACCGGTACACCATAGGGCATTTGCAGGGTTGATAAAATAGAATCCCAGCCGTCAAGCGAATTAGATGATTTTACGGGAACGCCAATAACTGGTAAAATTGTTTGAGCTGCTACCATACCCGCCAAATGGGCGGCACCACCTGCACCCGCAATGATTACCTTCAATCCTCTTTCTTTTGCTTTTCTGGCATACTCACGTAAACGTTCGGGAGTGCGGTGAGCGGAAACAATAGTTAGTTCAGGTTCCACTTCAAACTGGCGCAGCATCTCCGCAGCACCTTTCATAATTTCAAGATCGCTTTCGCTACCCATTATAATACCAACAAGAGGATTCATGCTTTTTAGTTTTGGCAAAGAAAGGTAAAAATTGTAAATCTCTTCCGCTATTCTTTTAAATTTATTTTAACACCTGCGACTGTTCCTAATAAAAACAACGTCTAAGAAAATACGTGCTAAGATCATTACTTCGGGGAGGTTAAATATTCCTGTAGATTGATCGGCATTTAGAAGCTAATGACATAGGTGACGGGGGCTGGAGCAAACGCATTTAGACTGTTATAACAAAAGTGAAGTATTTTTTGTTAATCTGCCTAAGGCGAATTCAAATATTATAGAATTGAAATTTTAGATGGGTACAGAATCTGAATTTCTTTAATAATATCAGCTCTTCAAACTTTGGATATTTTAATGCGTCTTTCCTAAATGTAGCATCACTTAAAACTTACTATATTTGATTTACTTTTCATAACGTGAATTCCTTATGCATAAACCTTCTTCTAAATTTGCCTATAGCCTTTATACAATCATGCTTGTTCTTATTTTTACTAATTGCAAAAGCAAGGTGAAAGAACCAGTCACCAACGTAAAGGGAGGCAATGCTGCCGTGGTTGTCGATATAATAATTGCAGAAAAGCAAGCAATCACAAACGTGATAGAAGCCAACGGAACCGTAATAGCGAGTGAGCAAGTAGAGCTTAGACCCGAAGTAAGTGGAAGGCTTACTTATTTAAATCTTCCTGAAGGAAAAATGATTGCAAAGGGAACTGTAATTGCCAGGATTAATGACGCTGATTTGGTGGCGCAAAATTCAAAAACAAAGGCTCAACTGGAACTTGCTCAAAAGACGCTTGGCAGATTGCAGCAGTTAATAGATATAAACGGAGTTAATCAAGCCGACTATGATGCTGCATTAAACCAGGTAAATTCTTTACAAGCCGATATGGTCTATACGCAGACCCTTATTGATAAAACGCTGGTGCGGGCACCTTTCAGCGGAGTGGCGGGTTTAAGGCAGGTGAGCCCGGGAGCCTACGTAACACCAGCTACAATAATTGCCACCTTACAGCAAACCACCGATGTAAAAGTTGATTTCACTTTGCCAGAAATGTATGGTAGCGCAATAAAGACAGGCGCAAAAGTGGAAGTAGAGTTAGACGCTCTTACAAAAGAGAGAGTTCATGCAGTAATTTTGGCAACTGTACCCGGAGCCAACACAGATACCCGAAATTTAAAAGTGAGGGCATTGCTGGAGGGAGCAAAAACGAATCCCGGTGCATTTGTAAAAGTTTATATCGATGCTGGAAAGCAAAGATCATCGGTGAAAATTCCTGCCAATTGTATCATCCCGGATGACAGAAACAGCCAGGTAATATTGGTTAAAAATGGGAAGGCTGATTTTGTTAACATACAAACAGGCATAAGAGAGGCTAACACGGTAGAAGTTATAAAAGGAATTAATGTTGGGGATTCGGTGGTAGTAACGGGAGTTTTGTTTGCAAGGCCCAATGCAGATTTGAAAGTGCGGGAAGTAAAAAAATTAGCCTCGTTTGAGACATCAAATTAGCAATCGGCGTTGAGGATAGTACTGATAGTACTGCTATAATTTAACTTTACAAACATAGCTTTGAGATAGAACAGCAACATATTTCCGGCAATAACAGTACCCCTTATACGAAATTCACAATATTGGGTAAATGGGCATAACAAAAAAACGAAAAATTAGCGGTAGATACACATCATAAATTTTTTCCTGGTTCATGAATATTTCTGAATTTTCTATACGGCGACCGGTTTTTGCCACAGTACTAAACCTAATGATCATACTGTTTGGTGTGGTGGGGTACACATTTTTGGCAGTGCGGGATTATCCGGCAATTGACCCAGCTATCATCAATATCCGTACATCTTACACAGGCGCTAATCCGGATATTATTGAAAGCCAGGTAACGGAACCGCTGGAGAAACAAATAAACGGCATTGCCGGCATTAGAACCATTACATCGTCCAGCAGCTTAGGTAGCAGCAACATCACTGTTGAATTTGAATTAAGCGTAGACCTTGAAGCGGCTGCAAGCGATGTTCGAGACAAAGTGGGCCAGGCGAGCCGAAGCCTGCCACAAGATATAGATGCCCCGCCGGTGGTGACTAAAGCTGACGCCAGCAGTGATTTTATTTTGATCCTTGCGGTTCAAAGCAGAACCAAAGGCCTGCTGGAGCTAAGTGATTATGCCGAGAACGTGTTGCAGCAACAGTTTCAAACAATCAAGCAGGTAAGTTCGGTAATCATCTTCGGGCAAAAGAGATATGCTATGCGCATTTGGATTGATCCGGATAAAATGGTTTCTCAGGGCGTGTCCTTCTCGGATATTAGAACGGCCTTGAGTACAGAAAATATTGATTTACCACCCGGTAAAATTTATGGCAACAATACAGAACTTACTATAAAAACATTGGGACGGCTCACTTCTGAGAAAGATTTTCGGGACCTGATTATTCGTTCCGACAATACAGGGATTTTAAGATTGAGTGACGTGGCAAGGATAGAGATTGGGCCTGAGGATCTGGAGCAAAGTTGGAAATACAATGGTGTAAATGCGGTAGGTATTGTATTGATACCACAACCGGGTGCTAACAATATTCAAATAGCCGATGACTTCAATAAAAAACTGGAGGCGATAAAGAGTTCCAATAAATCGGATATTGAAATGAATGTATTGTTGGACAATACAAAAAATATTAGAAAATCTATTGAAGAAGTAGAAGAAACATTATTGATATCTTTTACATTGGTGGTGTTGGTTATCTTTTTCTTTTTCAGAGATTGGTTAATCGCCATTCGCCCTTTGATAGATATTCCTATTTCGCTTGTGGCTACTTTTTTTATAATGTATGTTTCGGGCTTTTCAATTAATGTACTAACCTTATTGGGCATTGTATTGGCTACTGGCCTGGTGGTAGATGATGGTATTGTGGTAACGGAGAATATTTTTAGCAAATTTGAAAAAGGTATGCCCATCCGGCAGGCCGCCATAGAAGGAAGTAAAGAAATATTTTTTGCGGTAATATCCACCTCCCTCACTTTAGCAGTAGTGTTTTTACCCGTAATTTTTTTAGAAGGTTTTATCGGTCGCCTTTTTAGAGAGTTTGGCGTAACACTTGCGGCAGCAGTATTAATATCTTCCCTGGTTTCACTTACCATTACACCTGTTTTAAATGTTGTACTAAGCAGGAAGACAGCGGGGCATGGTAAATTTTATAGAAAGACAGAACCTTTTTTTACGGGCATGGAAAATGGGTACCTGCGCTGGTTGAAAGCCTTCATCAAAATAAGATGGACGGCATGGGTGATAGTAGTAGGTGCCTGTATTGCTATAATTGCTTTTATCATAACTAGTTTACAAACAGAAATAGCTCCGTTGGAGGATAG
>JBGSIG010000003.1:0-4555 GCA_041742655.1 Ferruginibacter sp.
CTGCTTTACTCATTTTTTAAACTATTTAAAAACGAAGTCTCTGCCGGTATTTCAATAACAAATTTTGCTCCACCTTCTTCATTGTTTTCTAATGTCACTTTACCATTATGGGCTTCTACAAAGCCTTTTACAATTGACAAGCCTAAACCACTACCACCGGTTTTGGTAGTTGGTAAACGATAAAATTTATCAAAAGCCAATGAAATTTCTTTTTCCGGGAAACCGTTGCCATTGTCTGAAACAATTATACTGCATCTATCAGATTGATGCAATGCTATAATTTTTATGATTGTATTTTCCGGCGTATACTGTATTGCGTTATGCAACAGATTGTGTAAAACCTGTTCCACCAAACCGGCATCTAATTTAAACAGGGGCAAATTCTCGTTCGCATCAAATAAAATTTTGCGGCTATTATTTATTGCTATCTTTTGAATAACAGCGTTAATTAACTCGTTTAGATCGAACCAGTCAATCTTTGGTTTCAGCATTCCGCTTTCTAACCGACTCATATTTAACAAATTCTCAACCTGCCGGTTAAGCCGCATGCTGGCGATGTCAATTTCTGACAACAGCTCGTTTTGATTGGCGGAGCTAAGTTTTTCCCTACCTTCTTTAAGCGTGTCAACTGCACCCAGAATTGTTGAAATAGGTGTACGTAATTCGTGTGAAAGAGAGTTAAGCAGCGTATTGTAAAGCCTTATACTGTGTTCCTTTTCATCTTTGTCTCTTGCTTTATTTTCTGCTTCACGTATTTTGAAAGTGAGTACTGCATTTATCAAAGCAATAAGAAAATAATGCATAAACATCAACACATCTTCCGCATTATCAATATGGAATGTAAACAATGGTGGAATAAAAAAGAAATTCCAGGTAACGGCGCTTAATACTGCTGCCACTAGTACGGGCAAAATTTCAAACAACATTGCAATGAGCGAAACTGTCATCAATAGTAACAAGGCAATTACCCTGTATCCTCCTATAAAAGGCGAAGTGAAATAACAGCCAACAGCAACTAAAAGAACCAACAAAATACTGATAAGATATTGTGTTGATAAAGGATATCGTGTTGTATTAACCAGTTTCAATTTGCAGTGTTATATTATTTCCTAAAGATAACAGTAAACGCATAAAGATTTTATAAAGAGAATAGTGAAGCCGGTTGGTAACTAATCAGTTGGTTGGATATTTAGAGGCTATTTATCATTAAACCGTACTATGGTTATTTAATTTGTGTAACTCCAGGATGGTAGTGTTTCCGTCTTCACTTTCCCGATACATTGGAATAAATTTTCGATTGAAAAGTATCTCATTGAAAGTTTAAGAAGTGCGTTGGTGTACATAATTGGAGAATACTTCATCAAAGCCATGCAGCATTACGTATAATTCAACATCCACTGTTTTCATATCCTCCTTGGTAAAACCATAGAAGGGGCTATTCGCATCAACTGGGTGAAACACAGTCCAGCTCATGGGCATGCTTTCAACACGGTTTCTTTCAAGTGAAAGGGTAAAATATTTATAGTCAGCTTTTTCATTTTCAACCACGAGCAAACCAGCATTTACTTTTATTTCAAGATCGGTGAGTGAATGTTTGTCTTTAAAGTGGAAGATATCTATTAACTTTTCAGCTCATTATTTCCAATCAAATCGGTAAGTACCTGCCTGTAAAGTTGAGCTATAATTTCCTTTAGTAGTAGGCACCGGTCTTCCATCTTTAAAAAGTTGTTTATTTTTTTCAACCGGTAAATTCACTGTGGCTGTTGAATTGGGTGGAATGGTTACAGTATAAATTCTTCCGGTTTCTGTTCTGCTCCATGCAGACGATATTGTACCATAGGGGCCTTTGTGTGTAGCGCTAAAATGGTCAAGACCTTTTACAAAATTGGGTTGCAGCACCACGTTTTTAAATCCCGGATTCTCAGCAGTTGGTTTAATGCCTCCCAGGGCTTTGTACATCCATGCGCCAATTTCGCCAAACATAATATGGTTCATCGAAATATCTGAAGCTGCATCTATGGGCCAGTTTTCATATAAGGTAGTAGCTCCATTGGCAATCCACCAACCCCATGATGGAAATGTTTCTTTTGATGCAAGTTGATAAGCCAGATCTGCATACCCATTTTCACTTAATGCATTCAGGATAGCTTTGGTACCTAATAATCCAACGTCAAGTTTAACACTGTCTGCTTCAATCTTTTTCGCAAGATTAGCTGCCACTTTTGCTTTTAAAGGTTGTGGAACCAGCCCCCAATAAAGTGGTACACTCAATTCTGTTTGTAAACCATTGCCATACACGCCGGTTGCAGCATTAAAATATTTTGTATTGAAGGCTTGCTTTATTTTTTCGGTAAGTGCCGAATATTTTTTGTAGTCGTCTGTTTTGCCAAACAGTTTGGCAGCCTTTGCAAGAATAGTAGCATCGGCAAAATAATAGGCGGTGGAAGTGAGTTCAACAGGTGCCTTCGATTTTACCGGCACCCAATCACCAAGTCCCCATGTAGTAAGTCCGGAAGGATACGCTGCATCAATATGATCAACATAACGTTTGATGTTATCATAACAATCGTGCAGCAATTTACTATCGCCATAAAACAAATAAATATTCCATGGAATGATAGCAATGGTACTTGTCCAGTCGGGCCCGTTGCCCCATTCATAACCCCATCCATCAGAAGGAATAATAGATGGTAACACGCCATTGGGTTGTTGTTCATCCCGATGATCAGCCAGCCATTTTTCGTAAATGGTTATGCCATCAAAATTGTACAGGCCGGTTTCAATCGCTATCTGTGCATCACCCGTCCAGCCATTCTTTTCCCGTTGTGGACAATCGGTAGGGTAGCCAAACAAGTTAGATAGGTAGGAATTATTGGTTGCCTTCCAAATCTTATCAATGGTAGGGTTTGAAGAACTGATACTCCCAACGGCCGGCACATCGCTATGCATAAAATAACCTTTAATGCTTTGGCCGGTTAAATCAACCGGCTTGGTAGAAGTAACTTCAATGTATTGAAATCCTTTGTAGTTAAATTTGGGCATAAATATTTCTTCATTTCCGTTTCCTTTCATAATAAAAATATCTGTTTGAAATGGATCCTTATCATCGGTGGGCCTGTAATGCACGTCGATATTCGACAAATCAACATGGCCATTACTGTACAATCTTTCGCCATGTTTCAAACGAAGGATGGTACCAGCATCACCTTTTACTTTTATACGGGCAACACCAGAAATATTTTTTCCGAGATTGAAAACATAATTGGTATCATTTAGTTTATTTACCGAAGCTACAGGTACTTCTTCTACATTTCGGATCGGATGTAATACCTGCGCAACAATATTTGTTGAAGGAGCTGCACAGTAGTTAACTTCTTTCCATGCAGAATCATTAAAAGAAGGCTCATTCCAGTGCGTTATTTCAAGCCTTGCATCATAGTGTTCTGCTGTGTAAATGCTGTTGAAAATTACGGGACTCAACGCTGTCTTCCAGTCTTTGCCGGATGTAATTGTTTCTGTTGAACCATCATCATACCTAATTCTTATATCTATACAGAAAGCAGGACGAGCCCGCCACGGCGCTTCATGAAAATACCAAACCGCTGTCGACTGGTGATTAAACCATCCATTACCCAGCAAAACACCTATGGCATTTTTGCCTTGTTGTAACTGAGCGGTAATATCATGGGTAACATATAGCGTACGCCGGTCAAAGCGGGTATACATAGGATCCAGCCGGTGGTCACCAATTTGCTTACCATTTATATACAATTCATATAATCCCGCCACAGCAATATAGGCCCGTGCATTAAAAATTTTTTTTGTTATGCCGAACGACTTTCTAAAATAGGGGGCAGGTTTAAGGTTTATATCTCTTGTATCATTTATCCATGAACCCTTCCAGTTTTTCATCTCCATCATGCCTGTTTCAAAACTGGCCGGCTTTGCCATCGATGCCACACCATCTTTATCCCACACTTTTACCGTCCAGAAATATTTAGTAAAAGGTTGTAATTGCTTTCCGATAAAACTTACCAATTGTTTTGCCTCAGTCAGCTTCTGCGTTTGCCATATGTTGCCCTTTGAATTAGCTACTTCCAACGAATCGGTGCCAACACATACCTGGAACGCTGATTGACGTGCTTCAGAACGGACATCTTGCAATTGCCATGATAAGCGGGGATGAGATGCATCAATGCCAAGCGGGTTTTCAATGTATTCGCAGGTAAGGTTTACGGGAGTGCAATTTTGCTGTGCCTGCAAAGACTTATAATAAAAAATACTTGCAACGGATACAATTGATAACTGAAATATTTTTTTTAATGCTGGCGAAAATAAGTGCATTGTTAATTGCTTTACAAAAAAATTAAAAATAGTGCAGAATTGAAAATACAAAAAGCTATCTTATGAATCGCATAACAAATGTCTTGCGGCAACCTTGAAAGTTAGATATATAAAAAATTAAAAAAATGTTTTCACTTGTAATACTTTAAGAGGTATGTCCCTATGCTTACTAATTGAGATGAGCAAAATCGAAAGAAATTTATAGCCCCGC
>JBGSIG010000004.1:0-11388 GCA_041742655.1 Ferruginibacter sp.
AAGAAGTAGGGCAGGGCACTGCAAAAGTGGATATGAAAAAACTGGGTGCTCAATTCGGGTATACTTTAGATGGTGGCGATGCAGGAAGTCTGGAAGATGAAACCTTTAGTGCTGATGCTGCTACAATAACTATCAGCGGTGTAATTGTTCATCCCGGTTATGCACAATATAAACTTGTAAATGCCTTGAAAATTGCTGGTGCAGTTTTAAATGCTTTGCCTAAAAATGAATGGAGCCCAGAGACAACTTCTGGTCGTGAAGGATTTGTACATCCTGTATCTGTAAATGGAATTTCAGAAAAAGCCACTATTCAATTTATTGTTAGAGATTTTACTTTAGCTGGCTTACAACATCATCATGAGCGCTTGAAAAAAATTGCCGAAGAAGTGGTAGCTGGCTTTAGCGGCGCTACTATAGAATACAATGCAGTAGAACAATACCGCAATATGAAAGAAGTGCTGGATCAATATCCGCAGGTGGTGGCGTATGCGGAAGAAGCGATACAAAGAACAGGCTTAAAAGTAATAAAAGAAAGTATCCGCGGCGGCACAGATGGCAGCCGGTTTAGTTATATAGGAATGCCTTGCGCTAATATTTTTACAGGCATGCAAAACATACACAGCAAATTAGAATGGATTGGTACGAAAGATATGGCTAAGGCTGCAGAAACGGTTGTGCATTTAAGTATGATTTGGGAAGAGCGGAGTTAACTATACTGAGCGAATTCGGGGGTGGGGGTAACTAGAATTCGAGCGAAGGCGAGAAACAACATAATATCAATTCAGAATATTATCATAGCGTTGCACAGGATCTTCAGACACCGGAACTATCGAAACCCGGAGCAGGCGGGAAGTTAGCGTTAACTGAAATGGACGAATAACCAAAACTATAAGTTCAAATATTCCACTTCTGGATTACCAAATTGGTAATAATAAAGTATTTTTGATTTTAAATAAATATTTGTTGCTTATCAATAAATATTTATTATGTTTGTGATATAATTTAAACTTCTAAAAATTATGTCACAAAGAAACAACTTCGTATTTATAGGCTTACATATTGTTGCGTGGGTCATTTTCGTTGGCTTGTGCATAGAAGCCGGTGGTTTGATAGTCAATTATGTATTTAGTATTTACAAACCTGAATTTGTCAAAAACCTGTACCAAAAGTTAGACCTAAGTGAAATGTATAATCGTAGCAGATGGGCTTTTTTTGGAATGTATAGTTTTATCCTGGTCGTCGCACTTTTGAAAGCATACTTATTTTATATAGTTGCCATGCTTATGCACAAAATAGATTTATCAAAACCATTCAACAGCTTCGTTTCAGAACAGATAACAAAAATAGCTTACTGCACTTTTTCCATAGGTATATTAAGTTATATCGCCCGACAAACAGCCAAAAATTTACAACACCATGGTTATGCTATTGACAACCTAAACCAGTTTTGGGGAGACAGTCAGGCATTTATCCTGATGGCGGCAGTAATCTATGTTATTGCGACTGTTTTTAAAAAGGGAGTTGAAATCCAAATCGAAAACGATTTAACTGTATAAGCTATGCCAATTATTGTAAACTTAGACGTGATGATGGCAAAGCGTAAAATTTCTCTGAATGAACTTTCTGAAAGAGTTGAATTGACATTATCTAATCTTTCCATCTTAAAAACGGGAAAGGCGAAAGCAATTCGTTTTAGCACTTTAGACTCTATTTGTAAAGCATTAGACTGTCAACCAAGTGACATTTTAGAATACGTTAATGACAACAAAAGAACAACGAGCCGCTAATACAAGTATAGAATAGCCCGTTGTGCGATTAAGCTGCAAGCGCATGTTTTAAATGGTTAATAGGTTTATTCTGTTGATGATTAACGTGTTGCAATACTGTTGCTGCTACTATCTTACAAATTAGTCTTGCATTTAATCCATCTATTATTTTTGCGCAATTTCTTTTCAGCATCATTTGATCATACAACTGAGAAAATAATGTTTCGATTCTTTTTCTTGATTTTCGAAATATTGGGGGCCATATTTTTTATTCTTTTTGGTTACTGCGTTTTGGCGTTTCTAATCTTAGGTTACTTCAATGAAAAAGGTCTAGCTGAACTTGTTTTGAGATATATCCTTTATCACCTATCAGAATTGCATTTTTCATTTTACTCTCTTTTATTTCTTTTAAATATGATACATCGTGTACACTTGCTTTTGTTAGGTCCATACTATAAAAAACGCCTGTTACTGAAGTTACCAGATGTAGTTTATATCCGTAAAAATAACTTTTGTTAACTGCACTGTAACCCTTATCTGGCGATGATTCAAAGGGTTTCCCTTTAAATTTGCAGCGTTTCTCCCTGGCAATTATACATATCGGTACTGGGATCGAATCGACAATAAAAACATCCTCCCCAATGCTAAGATTTTTTGACAAAACTTTGGTGACTTCATGTACAAACAATTGTAGTCTCCTTCGCCTACGGTTAAAATTACTCCTGTCTATAAGCATAGGAAAATCATCACTGTAATCATGCTTTAATTTACTCCACAAATAATTCTCCGAATCAATTCCTAATGATTCACAACAGAAAGAAAAGGAAATAATACTTCAGTCATTCATCTTAGGCAAACGGGGATAAAATTGAAGATTATCATTTTTATCTAATTTATCTGACAAAGAACTTTTGACTATTCGATATATCTTATCTCAATTTTTTTTGAGATTGTGCATTTGAAAAAATTTAAGCACTTTTTCTAAGCAAATACAATGCTGTATTAGCTTTCATGCACAATCTCTTTTCAATATATTAACTTCAAATATAATTGCACAACGGATTAATATAATTAGTTCATTCCAAAAATTAAACTCAATAAATTTTGATAGCTTGCAGCCGTTGTATATTATTCTATAATCTGATAATAAAACGCCATCATTTTTTAATAATATGAAACGTCAATTTAAAAATTGATACCGACCTTTAATGGGTAGAGGCTTTTTCACTATCTTTAATGCAATTATTTTTCCGCTTATGATTGTTGGTGTTTTAAAAGAACCATTTCCTGAAACCAGGGTATCCTTATTACCTGAACATGTAACGCTTCTGAATAAATGGAATGTTGATGTGATAGTAGAAGACAATGCGGGCTCTGCTGCGTTTGCCAATAATGATAAATATATAGAAAATGGTGCAACAACTGCAGGCCGCGATGAAGTGCTGAAAGTGGCTACCATTCTTTTGTCGATCAATATTTTTTCTGAAGCTGATGTTGACAAAATAAATGCGGGTACGGTTGTATTGGGAGTTTACCAACCTTTATTTAATTACCAGTTGATGAACAGTTGGTCGGCAGAAGAATTAACCGTTTTTAGTATGGATATGTTGCCACGCACAACTCGTGCTCAAAGCATGGATGTGTTGAGTAGCCAGGCAAATATTGCCGGTTACAAAGCGGTACTTACTGCCGCCAATTTGTTCCCCAAATATTTCCCGATGTTTATGACAGCGGCAGGTAGTATTCCGCCGGCAAAAATGTTGATTTTAGGAGCAGGTGTGGCAGGGTTGCAGGCCATTGCCACAGCTAAAAGATTGGGCGCTGTTGTAGAAGTTTTTGATACAAGGCCGACTGTAAAAGAAGAAGTAATGAGCCTTGGTGCAAAGTTTGTGGAAGTAGAAGGGGCTGCCGATGCAAGTAAAGCTGGTGGGTATGCAGTGGAACAAAGTGAAGAATTTATGCAGCGACAAAAAGCAAAAATTGCCGAGAGTGTCGCAAAGGCGGACATAATTATTACAACAGCTCAAATACCCGGGAAACCAGCGCCGGTATTGATTACAGCCGCCATGATCGATGCTATGAAAAATGGTTCTGTCGTTGTAGATCTTGCAGCATCAACCGGGGGCAATACAGAACTTACAAAGAATGATGAAACTGTACTGCACCATGGAGTAAGCATTGTGGGCAATTCGAAATTACCTGCAACCATGCCATCTGATGCCAGTAAATTGTACGGAAAAAATGTTCTTAATTTTTTACAGCTTATCATAGATAAAGAGGGTCAGCTTAATTTAAATTTTGAAGATGATCTTGTAAAAGGAACATGTATTGTGCATGGTAAAATAATTACCAATGAAAGAGTAAGAGGTTTAATCGGTTGATAAACGCATTTTGTTTTTGGAGGTATCAAGCTCCCCCCTCTTTCGGAGAGAGCCAGTCCCGAAAAAATCGGGAGGTTGGGGGTGAGGTCAGGCAAAAATGATTTAGAAAGGGAAACGGGAAAGTATAGTTATTCATAGAAAGACAACATGGAAAATATTTTAAACTTTATTTCATCAAATCAACAGATCATCTATATAGTAATATTGATGATTTTTGTTGGCATAGAAGTAATTGGCCGTGTGCCAAGTGTGCTACATACGCCATTGATGAGTGGCGCCAATGCCATACATGGTGTGGTAATTATTGGTGCAATCATTGTAATGGGCAAAGCTGAAACAGATGATTATTTTGCCCTTGGTTTGGGTTTTTTAGCTGTGATATTAGGTACATTGAATGTGGTGGGTGGTTTTGTGGTTACGGACAGGATGCTGGAAATGTTTAAAAAGAAGAAGGCACCCTAAATTCCTAAAGAGACTTAACGATAAGAAAATTATTTATAGTAAAAATATTAACTAACAAATTTAAAAACTGCAAAAGCCCCTTTAGGGGTTTGGGGTATTATGGCACTAAACCTTCTCACACTCTGTTATCTTATTGCATCAGTAACATTTATCCTGGGATTAAAAATGTTAGCCAACCCGGCCAGCGCACGTAAAGGAAATTTAGTGGCAGCCTTCGGTATGACGGTTGCCATTTTTGCCACCATCTTTTTGTATGAAGACAACGGAGAAAAATTACACAACTACCTTTGGATATTTGGCGGCTTGGTAATTGGAACTGTTGCGGGCACAATTGCCGCAAAAAAAGTTAAAATGACGGCGATGCCTGAAATGGTGAGCTTATTTAATGGCATGGGTGGTGCATGTGCTGCTTTAATCTCTGCGGCGGAGTTTAATCATATCTATCAATTGCACAAAAATTTACCGGAAATACCTTTTGCGGAGCTTGCTACTATTGGCCACTACATCACTATTGTTGCAGGAGCTATCATCGGCACTATTTCTTATACAGGCAGTATCATCGCCTGGGGAAAATTAAACGGCAAGGTAAAAGATTATTCTTTTAAAGGACAACATATTGTAAATATGATAGTGCTTGTTTTGGTAATTATTGCTTCTGTGTGGGCTTACAAGTCAACCATCGGATCAATATTGCTGCCTTTTATATTGGTTGGCTTTTTTGCATTTGTCTACGGTATTTTATTTGTAATGCCTATTGGCGGAGCTGATATGCCCGTGGTAATTTCATTACTTAATTCATTCACCGGGGTTGCTGCTGCTTGCGGCGGTTTTTTATATAATAATAAAGCAATGCTTACCGGCGGTATTTTAGTGGGTGCAGCTGGCACATTGCTAACGATACTTATGTGCAAGGCTATGAACCGTTCTTTGACCAATGTATTAATTGGATCGTTTGGTGGGGGCAACAAAACAAGTGCTGCAGGAGCAATGAAGACCGAGGGAAATTACAAAGAAATAAGTTTGGCGGATACCGCCATGGTAATGAGCTATGCCAATAAAGTAATTATTGTACCGGGGTATGGCCTGGCAGTAGCACAAGCCCAGCATATTTGTCACGAGTTAGAGAAAATACTGGAAGAAAAAGGGGTAGAAGTAAAATATGCTATTCATCCTGTGGCAGGCCGCATGCCGGGCCACATGAATGTTTTGCTGGCAGAAGCGGATGTTAGTTACGATAAATTGATGGAAATGGAAGATGCCAACGATGAATTTAAAACTACAGATGCGGTGTTGATATTGGGCGCCAATGATGTTGTAAACCCGGCAGCAAAAAGCGACCCTGATTCCCCCATTTACGGCATGCCAATATTAGAGGTAGAACAGGCCAAGACAGTAATAGTGAATAAGCGAAGCATGAAGCCCGGGTATGCGGGCATCGAAAATCAGCTTTTCTTTCAACCAAAAACAGCAATGTTGTTTGGCGATGCAAAAAAGGTGCTCCAGGAACTTTGTGCTGAGATAAAAGCGGTGTAAAAGGAAATTTTCCTTATTTTACATACCCAACCACAACATATTTGAAACTTTAAAACGATTGCCATGGTTAAAGTAGCCGACATCCTCAAAACAAAAGGTAGTAATGTTTATTCGGTATTGCCGAACACCTCAGTATTTGATGCCCTAAAAATAATGGGCGAAAAAAACATCGGGGCGCTGATGGTAATAGAAAACGACGAGTTAAAAGGCATTTTTTCCGAAAGGGATTATGCCCGCAAAGTTGTACTGGTTAACAGAAATTCACGGGATACGCTGATCAGCGAAATTATGACATCAAACGTAATTACCATTTCTCCTACAGATACAATTGACCATTGCATGGAGCTAATGAGTGGAAAAAGAATCAGACATCTTCCTGTGGCAATTGACGGAAAAGTATGCGGAATCATTTCCATCAGCGATGTAGTTACTGCTATCATCCAGGAGCAAAAAGAAACCATATCGTATTTGCACGATTATATTTCCCAATAAGATGAAATAATTTTGTTACATGCATCCTCGTTGTAATATAAAATTCCGGGCACCTTTTGGTGTCTAAGAAATAAATATGCTTCGCCCAATCGATAATTATTTTTTGCAAAAAGATGAACCGGTAAAAAGTTGCCTGCAATTTTTAAGGCAGCATATTCTTAAACAAGATGATAGTATTACAGAAGCCTGGAAATACTCCATGCCATTTTATTTTTACAAAGGAAAAAGGTTTTGCTATTTATGGACCCATAAAAAATATCATCAACCTTATATTGGAATTGTAGACGGCAAAGCTATCAACCACCCAGACCTGGTTATTGAAAAACGGGCAAGAATGAAAATATTTTTAATCGATCCTTCAAAAGATATTCCTGTAAAAAAGTTGAATGTAATTTTGAAAGAGATAATAGCCTTGTACAAATAAAATTTATCCTGCCTAAACTAAGGCATCATACAAAATTTCCACCGGATGCATAGCCAAAGTATGGGTGCCATCTTTAATCTGGTGACGGCAACTGGTACCCGGGGCGGCAACAATAACCGCATCAGTTTTTCTATTTCGTACTGCCGGAAATAATACCATTTCGCCAATTTGCATACTCAAATCATAATGTTCTTTTTCGTAACCAAATGAACCAGCCATACCGCAGCAGCCACTGGCTATTGTTTGTACGGTATAGTTTTTTGGCAATGATAAAATATCAACAGAATAACTAAGGTTGGATAATGATTTTTGCTGGCAGTGGCCATGCAGTATAATTTGCTTTTCTGCATTTGTAAACTGATCAGCTTTTATATTGCCATTTTTTACTTCGCCTGCAATAAATTCATCAATTAAAAAAACATTTTTGCTCAATTGTTTTGCAGCTTCAAATTGGCCATCATTAGCAAGATCAATATATTCATCTCTGAAGGTTAGGATAGCACTAGGTTCTATCCCAATCAACGGAGTTTCGTTGCTGATAATACTTTTCAGAAGTTCAATATTTTTATTGGCAATTTCTTTACCCTTGCGAATTAGTCCCTTGCTGAGCCAGGTTCTGCCGCTTTCTAAATGTTTTGGTATTATAACATTGTAGCCTAATTTCTCCAGTAATAAAATTGCTTTTATGCCAATGGGAGTATCATTATAGTTTGTAAACTCATCGCAAAATAAATAAACAGTGCGACTGTTATTATTTACTGGTTGCTGATGTTTTTTATACCAGTTTTGTAAAGTGTTTTTGTGCATTAAAGGCATTGAGCGGTCGACAGCAAAGCCTGATAATCTTTTAATAATACCACCTGTGGTTTTATTGGTTACAAAATAATTGTACATACCCGGAAGTAGGGAACCTAGTTTGGCAGAGTTAGTGAAATTGGCAATCAGTTTACTTCTAAATGGCACGCCATTGGCATCATAATATTGTTGTAAGAATTCTGCTTTCAATTTAGCCACGTCTACATTACTGGGGCATTCAGATTTACAGGCTTTGCAACTTAGGCAAAGATCCATCACATCATAAATCTCTTTATGGTTAAAACGGTTTACTTCTTTCGAGTTGGTTAAAAATTCCCTTAAAATATTTGCTCTTGCACGTGTAGTATCTTTTTCATTTCGGGTAGCCATAAAAGATGGGCACATAGTTCCACCGCTTAAATGTGTTTTGCGGCAATCGCCGCTGCCATTGCACTGTTCTGCATGTTGCAATACATCCTGGTTGTAATAACGAAAAATAGTATTAAATGTTGGTGTTTGCTGGCCGGGTGTATAGCGCAGCATACTGTTCATAGGTGGCGTATCTACAATTTTATTGGGATTAAAAATATGTTGGGGGTCCCAGGTATTTTTTATTTGTTTTAAAAGTTCATAATTTTTATGGCCAATCATTTGTTCAATAAATTCTCCTCTTAATCTACCATCACCATGCTCACCGCTTAGTGAACCTTCGTATTTTTTTACCAATGTGGCAATCTCCTGCGCAATGATTTTAAACAACTGGTTACCTTCTTCAGTTTTTAAATTGATGATTGGCCGTAAGTGAATTTCACCCGAGCCTGCATGAGCATAGTGAACTGCATGCAAATTGTATTTTGTCAACAGGTCATTAAAGTCACGTATATATTGCGGCAGATCGTTTACATCAACGGCTGTGTCTTCAATAACAGGTACTGCTTTTGCATTGCCGGGTAAGTTGCCCAATAGGCCCAGGCCAGCTTTACGCAGTGTCCATATTTTTTTAGTGTCGTTGCCAAATAGTAAAGGAAAATAATAGCCTAATCCCGCAGCACGCATGTCATTTTCCACGTTTTTGCAGATGTCAATTATTTCTTCCTGGGTACCTCTTGCAAATTCAATCACTAAAATAGCGCCCGGATCACCCTGTACAAAAAAGCGATTTTTGCTTTGCTCAATATTGTCCTTAGTACATTCTAAAATATAGTGATCAATCAATTCGCTGGCACTTGGCCTGTATTTAAGGGCAATTAAATTAGCCCGTAAACTTTCATCAATGCTGTTGAAATGTACACATAACAACCCCGTTTCCTTAGGGGGCAATGGTACCACATTCAGTTTTATTTCTGTTATAAAAGCAAGCGTACCCTCAGAGCCTGCAATCAATTCACAAAAATTAAAATCGGGCATACCGGCAACAAATGGTGCTTTTTCTAACAACATGTCAATTGCATAGCCAGTGTTTCGACGTTCTACTGTTTTTTTCGGAAACTGTTTTCTTATTTCCTGCTGGTTCTCATAATTGCTTAAGATACTCCTGATGTTGTTGTAAATTTTCCCTTCTAAAGAATCGGCTTCGCACTTTGCGTGAAAGTCATCATTGTTTACACTTGTAAATGTTGCGTCACTTCCATCACTTAAAATTCCTTTTATTTCCAGCAAATGCTCACGGGTACTGCGGTAAACGACCGAGTTGGAGCCGCATGAATTATTGCCCACCATACCACCAATCATCGCCCTGTTAGCGGTAGATGTTTCTGGCCCAAAAAATAAACCATGCGGTTTTAAAAACATATTTAGTTCATCTCTTATAACACCCGGTTCCACCCTTACCCAGTTTTCTTCCACATTTATCTCCAGTATTTTGGTAAAATTTTTCGATACATCCACTACAATTCCGTTGCCCACTACCTGCCCTGCCAGCGAAGTACCGGCAGTGCGGGGTATCAAACCCAAATGGTTGGCATGGGCAAAACTGACAAGTTTTTTTATATCGTCTGTTGTTTTTGGAATGGCAACTGCCAGTGGCATTTCTCTATAAGCCGAGGCATCGGTGGCGTATAGAATTCGCATGGTGTCATCAGTAAAAAAATCGCCTTCAATAGTCCCGGCTAATTGTTGTAGTTTCTCCTTCATTTACCAAAAAATTACTTTGGTGTAAAATTAGTTGGTTTTGACGGTTAAGAAAAAAATGCCAATACATGTGACACAAGTTGGAGTGGATTTACGGGATATTTTATAAATCTACTTATAGCCTAAATAACGAGCGTTTTTCTGTAGAAGCATAATAATCTGTTTCATCAGCGTTTCTATTCAACGGTTAGTTTAATTTTGAAGCTATAGCAAACTTATTTAAAAAATTGCACACACAACTGCCAACAATATTTCTTGAATCTTTGGAAGGGCTTGAAGGCTTTGATAAGGAAGCATTTGAAAAAGTGCATCAATCAGGTGAACAGGTTACCTCCGTACGGTTGAATCCTTTTAAGATAAAAGACATTTTAGAAGCTGCATCTATTAAGCCATATCTTGAAGAAAAAATTCCATGGACTTCCAATGGTTACTATCTTTCTCAACGGCCTTCCTTTACACTCGATCCTGCTTTTCATTCAGGGGCATATTATGTGCAGGAAGCCAGCAGCATGTTTTTAGAACACTTGCTTCGACAATCAGTGAATTTATCTGAACCGATAAAAGTGTTGGACCTGTGTGCAGCGCCGGGTGGAAAATCTACTTTAATACAATCGGTTTTAAACGATAAAGCTTTATTGGTTTGCAATGAAGTGATTAAAACAAGGGTGAGTATTTTAGCCGAAAATATAACCAAATGGGGTGCGGCCAATGTAATCGTCACCAATAATGATCCTAAGGATTTTGCAAGGTTGCCTGCGTATTTCGATGTAATTGTAGTGGATGCGCCCTGCAGCGGAAGCGGCTTATTTAGAAAAGATGCAACGGCCATTGATGAATGGAGCCTGCAGAATGTAGATAGCTGCGGCCAGCGCCAGCAAAGAATTTTGGCAGACATATTGCCTTCATTGAAAGAAGGCGGCACCTTAATTTATTCAACCTGTTCTTATTCAGAAACTGAGGATGAAGCCATTGCAGATTGGCTTATTGGAGAGCAAGGCCTTTCTTCAACCGATGTTAGTATACAACCCGAATGGAATATTGTGGAAACGAAATCGAAGGAACATGGTGCGGTTGTTTACCGTTTTTATCCTGATAAAATAAAGGGCGAAGGTTTTTTTATTGCAGTATTTACCAAGGGAGAAAAAACGGCCGCGGAGTGGCAGGCATCTAAATATAAATCAAAATCAGAAAAACTGAATGCTAAGGATGCAGGTGTAGTGATACCATATTTAAGAGACGGTGAAAATTTTTTCTTTGTTAAACAAAACGACGAAGTGATTGCATTGCCCAATCACCTGGAAACGGAACTTGCTGCCATACAATTTTCTTTGTACATAAAAAAAGCAGGAGTTACATTGGGCAGCATCATCCGTAATCAATTAATTCCCGCCCATGCCTTGGCGCT
>JBGSIG010000005.1:0-8308 GCA_041742655.1 Ferruginibacter sp.
TAGATCAATCTGTGCCCTTGTTCCAATGCTGCTTTTGCCCATAACATATCTTCCCAAAAAGGGTGCGTACGGAGCAACAAAAAAACACCAATATGTACACTCAGCGAACCATAGAAAATAGCGGAAGAAGATGTAGGGCCTTCCATTGCTCTTGGCAGCCAGGAAGTAAAAGGGAATTGGGCCGATTTAATAGCAGCTGGCAATATCATCATGCAAACAATAAAGATAGCCATCCCTGTATTGCCAGATTCAACAGCAAGTTTTTTTGCTTCACCTAATTTGGCAAAAGTGATATTTTGGTGGGTAAGGTGATGCATCATCCACATACAAAGCATCAGGGCTACATCGCTTGTGCGATAATATGAAATTGCTTTAAATGCATTCTTCACAGGTAAATAACGGTTACGATAAAACGCTATGAGTAAAAAAGAGCAAACTCCTTTTATTTCCCATCCAATGAAAAGTGTTTCAAAATTTCCGGATAAAATGATAAAATTATAGCCTGCTGCAAAAAAAAGTATGGTATTAAAAAAACGCTTGTAGCCCTGATCGCGGTGCATGTAATATTTACTGAAGGTAGCCACTAAGAAAAATAACAATGCCCCGATAATGCTGAACACGGCAGTTATTTCATCGTAATACAATTCAAAAGCAAATACAAAATGATCTGTTTGGTAAAGGGTGGCCAGGTGATAATTAATGGGTTCAAGTCCGTTCAATATCCACCATGCAGCAAATGAAAGTGCAACCAATATGTATAATACCTTGGCAAACCGCACAATTTTACCTATGGCTTTTTCACTTTTGTTTTGCCAAAAAAGGCTCACAAGAAATGCCACGGATGGTATAGCTATAAATAAAACGAGCAGTTGGTTCATGTATATTTTTTGTTTCCGTTATTTATTTCTTGCACAAGTGATAAACTTACGAAACTAAGTTTGCTCCCCTCTGGGGGGACAGGGGCCTTAATCCAACAAATACACCGGTAAGTTTTCTTCGGTAGCATGTACAATATGATTTGTTTCCATTTCCTTTGCCTCTTCAATAAATTGTTCCATGTTGTGAATGGTTCCTATTTCGCTTGCATTGGTTATTGGCTCATATTTTACAAACACCCCTTTCTTAAAATAATAAAACTGCCTTTCCTCAGGGTGCAGCGCCACAATATGTACCCAATCGTTGTTGTACCATTCAAAAACTTCCGGTGAAGACTGGATAGCTTTCAAAACAATGTCTGGTTTATGCTCTACTATCACCATCAATCGCACCGGGTCATGCACTTCAATCATTTGCCATGGCAAGCCTGAACGTAAATCGCCATCACTGCTGTTAGCCACGCCAAATAATCCCATAACATTATGAGGAAGCTTCGTGCCGGCACCTACTTTAATATTGTCCACTCTTGAAAAATAATATTCCAGGTTAATACCGCCACAAACCAACCCTATGGGGCGCATTACTGCTGAAAGAATGGTACCATCTGTATCGGTTGTGTAATCATAACTATTAAGAAAAGCACGGCGGTCTAAAAACAAACCCTTTGTTACCTTCCTGCGGCCAATGATGGCTAAGGTATTGGTGCCATGGCCAAGTTCAGGCCGTGGTTCAAACAAAGAAACCGAACGGCTGTGAATCGCTTTACGAACCTGCTCTAATTCCTGTTTAGTATTAATAGAAGCAAATCGCCTGCTTCTTTCTTTCGCATTGAGGTTTAAAGCCGTTTCAAAATTTTTTATGTTGATGAGGTGGTTTTGTAAATTTTCTTCGTTCAAAATATTTTCATCATAATAACCCATTACATCAGCAGCCGTATCATGCATGCTGCCAATAAACTGTGTTGAATCAGGAATTACAATACCTTTTGTTGCTAATATCTCCCGTACTTTTCTATGATTTAAAATATAGGATTGCACCCTCGCATTGGTGGCACCGGGCCTTCCGCTACAGGCACCACAATCGTGTGCACCATGGTGCGGATTGTTGGCACTACTGCTACCATGTGCCACAAAGTAAACAATGGGTGCAAAATTTTTGACCATCCCAATACCCCTTAAAAAACCTTCGCCCCTTATCACCATTTCATCCAACGTATAGCCAATTTGTAATCCATTCTCAATATTTGCCGGATGTGTATTTTCGATGGTAAGCGTAGATTGTCTATCCATATGCCCATAGGCATTTGAAATGGCCGGGCTCATTTTCGGAAAAAAAAGCATTTGTATTTTTTTTACAAAAGCCCAAAAACCAAAAGTCATGCTTAAGAAAAAGCCAGATAAAATGCCATGTGTAAGCTTAGTATAAATCAGATCGTCTTTATTGATTGATTTGGCACCCGACTCTTTAATTAAATATTTAGGCGTTACGGGGGCCGGGCAAAGTTTATCATAAAACTTACTGCCCTGCTGCAAAAAATAAAACTCCACACCAAAAAAACCGGGGGCTCCAAAAGTTTCCGCGTTTTTGTCAACAGCTTCAATATGCCGACGGATAGAATCTTCTCTTTCATCAATGCAGAAAATGGCCTGAAAAGAAGCCCCCCTAAATCCCCCCGATAGGGGGACTTGTGAAGACCCTGCTATTGTAGAAATATGATTAATTGTTAAAGACTCTAAAGCCCCTCCCCTGGAGTGATTTGGGGAGGCTAATTGTATTCCTTTTAACACCGAATCGTAATAACTCCATTCAAAAGCATCTTGCCATAATTCTATTACTTCAGCAAATTCTGATTTTGTAATATCAGCAAATAAATCTAACGGTTGTTCCGACACATAATTGGTTAATGGCTGCCAGTTATTGCCTAATTCATCATTTAGGGTATCCAGTTCAAGCAATAATTCAAACTCCACCATTTGTTTCAGTGTAATACTTTTCCTGTCTAATAGTGTTTGGGGGTTATCTTCCACCGCGGATACAAAACCACTCCAGCCATGGTGCGCAAACTGCTGGTCGAATAAATACTGTTCAAAGTATTCTTCTTTGCCAACTATGGTTTGCAATAATTCAGGAATGGAATAATTGCCGGTTAAAAATTTTTGTTTGACCGCTTTAGTTTTAAAAAAACTAACAAAACTATTTTGTTCCATTTCCTTAATACTGTCAATAAAAGGTTTATTAACAATTGGAAAACTTTCTACCGCTATTCCCTGGTCTAAAAAACCACAAAGAATTCGAAATAGCAATGGATGCACTTTATTATCCAAATCGAACCGGCAAACATTTTTCCAACACTTGCGCAGCCGTCCAATTCGTGGATGATTGATGGTGTCATATTTTTTATTCAGCAGTTTCTGCTGCCAATCGGCTACATTGGCTTTTTTGTTTTTAATAACCATCTCAAGAATATCCTTCCTTATTCTTCCGGTTGAATACATTTCCCTGTATTCGGCCAACTCCAAATGCACCTGGAAGCCAAATATTTTTGATGCTTTAAAAATGGCATCATAAAATTTCAAGTGCTGAAAAGCATGTAAGGAATTATGATGAATGAAATCTTTTAATGCCTGTTGTGCAGGCAGAAAGTGTTTTAACTCTTGAATTACATGGGCTTCATCAAAATGGTTATTGCTCATAATTAAGTTAACGCGGTTTTGAATGATTGGAACATTATAAGATTGCTGGTTTAAATATCTTTTTACCTAGATATACAATTTTAACCTTGCACATTATTTTCTATAAAACAGCAGCGGCTTCTATACCTGGAGCAATCAGCTTATAAAAATTCAACCGTCCAATTCCCACGTTAAATATTATATCAATGCCTCAATTCTGCCACACTAAAGCTTGTATTTTGCTCATCTCTAATGTACATCACTTCGTCGTAAAACTCTACTTTGCCGGTTTCCACATCATACATTGCACCTACCACGCCTATTTCGCCACTCTCTACCATCTGCTCAATTATAAAACTGCGTTCTATAACACTCTTTACTGTGCGGCGTACATTTATTGATGCTACATTTTCCACAAACGTACCGTTTTTTGAATTGCGGTCTTCTGTTGTTTCCTTTTCTTCGTATACAGCCGGCTGTAGTTTGGATAATAACTCTGTTAGGTTGCCCATCTCTACATGGTCGCATGCGCCTTTTACCGCTCCGCATTTAGTATGACCCAATACCACAATAAGTTTTGATCCGGCTAATTTGCAGGCAAACTCCATACTTCCTAAAATATCTGTATTTATAATATTGCCTGCTATACGTATGGAGAAAATATCTCCAAGGCCCTGATCGAAAATTAATTCAGAAGATATCCTGCTGTCAATACAACTTAATATGGCAGCAAAGGGATATTGCCCTACGCTGGTTTGGTTTACTTGCTCCAGCAGGTTACGGTTTGCTTTATAATTATTTATAAAACGTTCGTTACCTTTTTGTAAAATTTCCATTGCCTGGCGAGGCGTTATTTTACTTTGTATTTCCTGATTTAAAGTTTTCATTTGATATAGTTTAGTGACTTGAAGATACATTAGAAGCATTGTTAATTTTATACACTTCTTTAAAGTCTTTCAGTTGTAATTGAATATTTTTCAATGGGGCTTTAATGTCCCTGAATTCCTTTATCAATTCCAGTACATCAAAATCAATGTAAGTCGTATTACTTGCATCAATCACCACGGATGTATTTTCGGGCAGCCTGTCCAGCGTTTCTCTAATGGCTGCCTTATTTAAAAAAGATACTTCTTCAGAAAGATTGATATTAATAACATCGCCTTCCTGGTGTTTTTCTTTATGAAAGAAATAAGAGTTTTTAAGATTGCCGTGAAGAATTGCGCCAAAGGCAGCAACGATTCCTGCAATTACACCTATAAGTAATCCTTTCCCGCTCACAGCAGGAAATACTCCAAACAAGTCGATGACAATAATAACAATGACGGTCACAAAAAAAGGTATGTACTGATATTTACCTTGCTTTACAGTTTGTACAAAAACAGCAGGCTTGGCCAATTTATACCCTATTAAAAAAAGGATTGCAGCCAGGGCTGACAAGGGTATCTTATTCAATAAAGTTGGGATCAGAATAACTGAAAACAACAATAGCAATCCGTGAATAACTGCAGAAAGCTTACTCTTAGCACCTGCATTTACATTCGCACTGCTCCTCACAATCACACTGGTGATGGGTAAGCCCCCAATTAACCCTGCCACTGAATTTCCAATACCCTGGGCAAACAGTTCCTTGTTGGTGTTGGTAACCCTTCTTTGAGGATCCAGGTTATCCACAGCTTCAATACTCAACAATGTCTCTAAAGAGGCAATGATTGCAATTGCCACACCGTATACAATTATTTTGCTATCCAGAAAACCTGCAAAATCAGGCAATGTAAAAAAGCCAAAAAATTCCGACGGCGACGAGGCTGCTTTTATTTGTACCAGGTGTTCATTTTTTACCGCCAGTATACTGCCGCTGCTGATCCATACTTGATTTATAATAATGGCGACCACTACAGCCACCAATGGGCCTGGTATAAGGGGGAGTCTTTTTTTAATAAAGGGCTTTTCCCATAAAAGCATTATAACAACGGATATCGCACAGATAATGGTTACACCCACTTCTATATGATGTAATGGCTGCAGCAATTCATGCATGTTTTCACTTCCATATGGAATCAATTCCGTGATATTCCCCTTTTCATCCTTATCATAACCAAAAGCATGAGGTATCTGTTTGGCAATAATTAGTATCCCAATACTGGTAAGCATACCCTTAATAACACTAGACGGAATGTAGTTGGCAATGCCCCCTAATTTTGCAATCCCCATCAGTATTTGTAATATACCTGCAATTAATACAGCACATAAAAACAACCTGAAATCCCCAATGGCCGTAATGGCACCTAAAACCAAGGCAGCCAAACCTGCTGCCGGGCCACTTACACTCAATTGGGAGCTACTTAAAAGCCCTATCACTATACCCCCAATAATGCCGGAAATAATACCACTAAACATAGGAGCGCCGGATGCCAATGCAATGCCCAGGCAAAGGGGCAATGCCACAAGGAATACTACGAGCCCAGCGGGCAGATCTGCCTTTAGATTTTTTGTGCTAATCGTCATTTTGTATTTTTCTTTTTAAATATGAACTGCTTGTTTTTCTTCTTCTTTTTTCTTTCCTGTTAAATTCTTAAAAAAATCAACTTTTCCATTCTCTACATTGTACACTGCTCCTAAAATGCCGATCTCCTTTTTTCTAAACATATTCCTCACAATTTCACTCTGGTTGAGTATCTCCTCCATGCTGTTTTCTACATTGGCATAGGCAACTTTATCGGTGAAGAGAAAACTGTCATCATAAAGCAGCGCTTTACTAATAGCTGGTTGAATACGCTTTACAAGACCAGTAATATGCCCATCAGATACTCCTTGCTTAGCACTTTTAATAGCGCCGCATTCAGTATGGCCCAAAACTACTAATACTTTTGAACCTACATATTTTAAAGCATATTCAATACTTGCAAGAATATCGTCATTTACAATATTACCTGCCACCCGAATACTGAACAGGTCGCCCAGGCCCTGATCAAATATTAATTCTGTAGATGTACGGGAGTCCATACAACTTAAAATTACGGCAAAAGGATACTGGCCTTCCCGTGTCTGATTGATCAATTCAAGATGATCATGGTCCATATTAAGATTATGGATGAATCTTTCATTTCCTTCCATTAATATCTCGTACGCCTTGAAAGGAGTAAGGTTTTCTAAGAATTCTTTTGAATGCTTTCTCATGAGTATATAAATTAAATAGCAGTTATCAAGTACGCTCAGGTAACCACCATTAGTGAATTAATTTTAATATATATTATTGAAGAGCCCGTGAAAAGGCTTAAACGTAAGGGAAAAATTTATGCTGGATTAGGGGGAGGCACATGCAGTTCTCCATGATAGGCGATATAAGTATCTGAATTTTCTAATTTATGATACATGGAGGTTTTAACTAAGAAATGATGGTCCTCATGATGTTGATGCAAAAATTCTTCTGTAAGATTGTTACTGTTGGGAACATTTTCTTCGATATTGTTATTGGTGTTGTCATCAGCAGTTTCATTCATTGGCTTATTAGTCGTAAGTACTTTTTGTTGTTTGGCCAATTCCTGCTGGCAGGCAACAACAAAAGGCGTACTTATTGTAAGCCAAAATAAGGTAAGCATCAAAAAAATTGACGATACCTTTTGAAAAATTGTAACTATTTTCCTATTCTTCTTCATTAAATGTAATGCAAAATAACATTAAAGCTTTTGTAAACCAAACCATTCATGGTTAGTAGCCTAATTTTTACTGTTACCTGACATTTGAAAAGCCTGGTAATAGCGTCATAAAAGTGTTTATTGATGCTGTTAAAAAATCTTAAAGCATAAATGCCACTTTTGGTAATAGTAGTATTTGAAAAAATAAATAGATTCATAATTTTCAGCATATAAAGAAGGGTTTTTCCTCACAACTTTTTCTTCTTAGAAATAACTATTTTCTTAATAATACATATATTTAGCCAGGATATAAAACCCATTTAATAACAACCCAGCTGATGCAAAATTGGCACCCTTTGCAACGAATATTGAAACTAATATAAAGCAATTATTGAGAGATTGAGACATCTCCAAACCATTTCACTAAAATAAATTTTGTTCACTAAATTTATATCAAAAAGCATAAAGTACAGCAGTAAACCAAACCAACCATAAACAATCAGATTTATTCTTTAACGATGCAACATTCAACTTATCAGTATGCAGACATACGAAAAATTATTACTCGAAAATAAAGCATGGGCGCAGCAACGCATTGAAGATGATCCTGAATTTTTTAACCGATTGTCTCATTTACAAACGCCTGAATTTTTATGGATCGGCTGTAGTGATAGCCGTGTTCCGGCCAACCAAATAACCGGCACCAAGCCCGGCGAAATTTTTGTACACCGTAATATTGCTAACCTGGTGATACATACAGATGTAAACTTGCTGAGTGTGCTAGATTATGCAGTGGTGCATTTAAAGGTAAAGCATGTAATTGTTTGTGGCCATTATGGTTGTGGCGGTGTTAAAGCTGCCATGAGTAATACAAGTTACAGCCAGTTATTAAACATGTGGCTCAGAAATATTAAAGATGTGTACCGCCACAACAGGGAAGAATTGAACAACATAGCTGATGAAAGCTTACGTACAGACAGGCTTACAGAATTAAGTGTGACAGAACAAGTACAGCGACTTGCCAAAACATCCATCATCCAAAAAGCATGGAAAGAAAGGAATGGCCCCGATTTACACGGATGGGTGTATGGTTTAAAAGACGGTTTAATAAATCCTGTTTTTGAA
>JBGSIG010000006.1:0-2260 GCA_041742655.1 Ferruginibacter sp.
GATACTTTTAAAAAATGAAGGCAATTTTAAATTTAAGGATGTAGCTCAATCATTAAATGTGGCTGATTTTGAATTTGCCTGGGGCTGTTTATTTGAAGATTTTAACCTGGATGGAAGGCAGGACCTGGTAGTGGCCGAAAACTATGTAAGTTTTGCACCACACAAATTATTTCCTTTGCCCTGCAGGTTTTTAATACAGATGCCTTCCGGCAAATTTGCATCTGTAGAAGAACAGGCTGGGGTGGTAAATAAACATTTTGCCATTACACCACTTACCAGCGATTTTAATAATGATGGCTACCCCGATTTGGTTTATATCAATATTAATGGAGTTTCAAAAGCCTTTATCAATAAGGGCGGCAAAGCCAGGTACCTGAAAGTAAGAATGCATGATACTAATGAAGCATTAGGAGCAAAACTAACATTGCATTTTACCGATAGCACCTCTCTTAGCAACTGGAATTTGGTTGGGGAAGGATTAAGTTCAGATCAGTCCAATACTTTGTCATTTGCGATACCAGAGGGAAAAAAGGCGGAATCTCTTATTGTTAAGTATGTAAGTAATCGTATAGATACTGTTATAAATATTCAGCCTAATTCTACGGTTATTCTTAAAAAGTAGACTTATTACAAGCTGTTACTAATAGGCTAATGGCGACTAAATGAAAATCAGAAAATAAATTTCCAATGAGTTTTATAGGAATTCCAATCGGGTTTTACGGATATGTTTTCCCTGGAAACATTAATCTGATGGTACTGGATTTATACCATTCAAAAAAGTATAGATTTCTTATGTTCATGCTCGGGCTGGTAGTTACCTTCGAAAGCATTTATTGCATCGTATCATTAATTTTTCTTAATAGCATCAAAAGCAATACTAAGTTTTTTGCATTGATTGAATCAGCTTCATACATTTTGATTTTAATTATGGGCTTATGGATGTTGTTGGAAAGGAAAAGCAAAAAAAGTAAATCTCATTCAACCACCATTTACAGGGGCATATTTAATATAGTAATTCATCCACAGCAAATCCCTTATTGGTTAGTTGCAGGTAGTGTGCTTAGTGGAATACTTAACTTCAATCAAAATAATTGGTCGATTGTTACATTTGCTTTTTTCAATGCAGTTGGTACATTGTTAGCAATGGTTGCTTATATGTTTTTTGGAAGAAAAATATTGAATTACTTTAACCTGAATATTTTCCATATTAACAAGGCGATGGGGCTAACTTATATCCTGATATTTTTTTACCATTTGTTGTAGGCTTTTATTTTTAGTATTTCACTTTGGTGTATTAACCTTCTCCGAAAAATTCGATTCAATTGACTAACTCAGTCCTCACTTTGATATCTAAAAGAGTGGTTTTGTTAATTATTGTTAAATGAGGTTATATCAATGTAAGGAAAACCATCACAAACAGTCTACACAATAAAAACTATCATGAATAAAATGTTACTGACAGGTTTGCTGTTAATTGCAGCTTTCGTTGTATTTGCCTTTATTCCTAAGAATAAAAGCGAGATAAATGCCACGGCTGATACTGAAAAAGGGATTCAATTTATAGAAGCAGACTGGAGCAAAGCTTTAGCTGAAGCCAAAAAGCAAAACAAGATGATTTTCCTTGATGCATATGCTTCCTGGTGCGGCCCTTGTAAAATGCTGAAGAAAAATACTTTCCCAAATAAAGATGCCGGAGATTTCTTTAATAAGAATTTTATTAATGTGGCCATTGATATGGAAAAAGGTGATGGCCCATCTTTGGGAGAAAAATTCAGGGTGACTGCATATCCAACATTAATTATTGCTGATGCGGAAGGTAATATCCTTACCTATACCCAGGGGTATATCAGCCCCAAACAATTAATTGAATTTGGCCAGCATGGCCTTTCACAAAAGAAAAAATAAACACAGTATTATGTCAACTTTATTAAAAGAAATTGGCCTCTATACTTACGAGAGCTATCTAAAGAAATTTGAAGAATGGGTTCAAAAGGGAGAAACCAGTTCTGCAAAACCTACAAAAGGGTTTATAGAATTTACAAAATTGAATTGGGCAAGAACACAGCGGATTCAAAAGACAATTTTATTAATCCCGGAATTAATATCTGTTGCCAAAAAGCTTCAGCATTCATATAGCTGGATTGTGATTACTGAGGCATGGTGCGGCGATAGTGCACAAAACCTGCCCGTGATTGCAGCAATTGCCAATTTGAATCCTGAAAAAATAAAAATCCATATTCTACTCAGGGATGAAAGCCCA
>JBGSIG010000007.1:0-1548 GCA_041742655.1 Ferruginibacter sp.
ATTTATTTTATAGCAGCCTATAGATACTGAAATATAATTTAAAAGTAGCATGTTAATTACCTGTTGACTGAAGTGGATAAAATGATTAATGTAATTTTACAAAAATTTTAAAATATTTATTTCCACAAATTAACATCCCTAGTAATAGTAACTTTATTTTAAAACAAAAAGTATTAATACATATTATGATAGATATTAACACTGCAAAAGCTAATATTGAGACAACAGGTTTTTTAGATATTGAGTTAGATGCCAACCTTGATTTGTTTTCGGAAATTGAAAGATTGAAGAAGGAAAAAAATGCCATTGTGTTGGCGCATTATTACCAGGAACCGGATATACAAGATGTAGCTGATTTTATTGGGGACAGCCTGGGGTTGGCGCAGCAGGCTGAAAAGACTACTGCGGATATCATAGTATTTGCCGGTGTGCATTTTATGGCGGAGACAGCCAAAATATTAAATCCTCAGAAAAAAGTATTGCTGCCCGACCTGAAAGCTGGATGTTCTTTAAGCGATAGTGCACCTCCGGAATTATTTAGTTTATTTAAGAAAAAATACCCAGATCATATTGTGATCAGTTATATAAATTGTTCTGCCGGAATGAAGGCGTTGAGCGACATTATATGCACCAGCAGCAATGCAGAGAAAATTATAGAAAGTTTACCGAAAGAACAGCAAATAATATTTGCACCCGATAAAAATCTTGGTGCGTACCTGAATAAAAGAACGGGAAGAAATATGGTTTTATGGAATGGTGCATGTATGGTGCATGAAATATTTAGTCTTGAAAAGATTACTAAATTAAAGATAAGGCATCCCTATGCAAAGGTTATTGCTCACCCGGAATGTGAAGATCCGGTGCTTCGTGTAGCTGATTTCATTGGCAGTACTACGGGATTACTTAAATATTCAATAGAAAGCGACGCTAAGGAATTTATTGTGGTAACAGAAACCGGAATATTGCACCAAATGCAAAAGAGTAGCCCAGATAAAACATTTATACCAGCACCACCCAATAATAGCTGTTCCTGTAACGATTGTCCTCACATGAAGCTAAATACACTGGAAAAATTGTATTTATGCATGGAATATGAAACGCCGGAAATTATCATGGATGAGCGCTTATTAATGCTAGCAAAAAAGCCCATTGAGCGCATGTTGGCTATAAGTAAGCAGTACGGTTTGTGATTCAATAGTAAATAGTACTTTTGAAATTATCTATTTTTGGATGTGTTTATTTTTTTGAAAGAAGTATTTTTAATTTAACAGTGTAGATTTAATTTATTTACGTCAGCATCATTTTATTAATAAATTAATTATATGGCTATCCCCTCGGTTGATCTTGCTGAATTTTTAAGTGATGATTTAAAACGTAAATCAGACTTTGTTAGAGAATTAGGAAAAGCCTATGAAGAGGTCGGGTTTGTAGCCGTTAAAAATCATGGTATATCCGACGAATTAATTACTGATCTGTATAAACAGGTACAACAGTTTTTTTCTTTACCCTCGTCAAAAAAGACATTTTATGAAGACCCTGTGTTGGCAG
>JBGSIG010000008.1:0-3534 GCA_041742655.1 Ferruginibacter sp.
CATTGCATTTCAACCAGAATGACGCCCGGGGTTGTAAACCACCAATGCTTAAATCGGCCTTACAGAGAGTCTGCATAAAGTTCGTAAACTCTACGTCCCGTTAGCCAAAGAATTTAATTCTGTTTGAGGAATAGGGGGAATTGCGGCCAACGGTATTACTGTCTTTTGCTAGGGCAATTGTAAATGCATCCTTTACCGGGCTATTTTGAATTGCTGCATCATGTATTAACGGTATGCCAGTCAGTATTTTTTCACCAATTTCAAAACCGCTTAATATTATAGGCGTAGGCCATTCGGTAAATACTTTTTCTGAAGCCGCCGCATCAACTTTCACATTAAATTCATATCCACTCTTACCATCTTCATCAATGCGTGCCGCCATTGAAACCAACTGATGCACTTTCTTTTTAATTAGTTCTTTACCATCTAATGTTGAATATTCATCAGCTACTGAACTAAGTAGTCCGGCTAAATTTGTAAAAAAGCCAACACTTACAATTGTAACGCTATTGTCTGGTTGAGCCGATAATATTTTTCTGTATAATTCTATTGCATCTTCGGCTTCCTCATTTGATTTTAATGAGTGTGGGTATTTTGCAATAATAGCCTGCGCCCATAGTTGCTGACAATCCTTATTGGGAAAATTTCCTTTAACAACTCCTACCGCAATATCTTGCCGGTTAAAATAAGTATTCAGTACACTAATGGTTGGCACCGTAGTCTCAAAAGTATTTGATGACATAACTGCCAAAATTTTCACTTCTCCTTTGTCAGCAAATGCGTGCAGCACTGCCATAGCACCTACATCGTCGTAATCAGGCGCAATATCTGTATCAAAAATAACCGCTACCGGCTTTTCGTGTTGTGCAAAAGCATTCAGGCAAAAAAATAAAGTGAGAAAGAGTAAAATTTTTTTCATGTATCGCTTTTTAATACGTTATTTTCAGCTGGTAAAAAATATAAAAGGGCCACAATTGAAATCCTTCCCATCAAAAGAACCACTCTTTCATTTTACTATTAATATGAGTTGGTAAGTTAAATATATTGCAGTATTTACTGCTATTCATTTGTCAGCGTTTACACCTTTTTAAAAAGGTGTAAACGCTGACAAAAGTAAAATTACCCGGGCCTTTCGTTCATCTTTTTTTGCAAAACAGCGGACAAAACAGCCGCCAGAATAAGCTTCATTTTTGCATCCAAATTCCGGTCTATCCAAATAATATTTTTGTAAGACCCCATCATTCCCCCGCCAAAATACTGAAGCGCTGCCATCGAGCCCCCGTTTTCAATTAATTCATAACCCAAGGCGTGCATATTTCGTTTATCATCACCATTTTTATTTGATGTTGTCGGCAGCAAAAAAATCATTCTTGCACCGTCAGTCATAAATGCTTCATAACTATACTTCCCCTCCACCTGTGTGCCTTTGATAATATTCATTAAAAACGTCCAGGTATTTGTAGTATCACCATTAATATTTATAAATGCAATAAAATTATTTGACTCTTTAAGCAGTTCATTGTTACCGATAGAAAAATTATTGATAACCTCGATTCCCTGCAATTGTTTTACTTCTATATTTTGAACTGCAGTCACAAAAGCCGTGTCGGCTGTAGCACCAGTCATGGCAAAAGAAAATTTCTGGGTGGTTTTACTTTCAGTCTTTGTATTAAAAAAATTCCCTTCGATAGTAGTTGTGGGCCAGCCATCTTTACTTGAAACTATACCATAATCGCCAAAACGAAATTTCTGATATTTCCCAAAGCCCTTTCCACCCATTTTTACTTTCATTTCATCTGCATTGGCCTTTAGGCTATCACTGAGTACAATATTTTTTTGGGCAATTGTAACAAAAGGCAACCATACAACCAAAACTGTTGAGCATATTCTTATGATCTTCTTCACCATAAAAAAATTATTTTAATTAGATCAGGCAGGAAACACCATTGAAAATGTATGTCAAGATAATATATTTTTAGAATCGGGGATATTTATTTCAAGTGGCGTACCGGCTTTTAAAAGCGCCAGCGAGATCCGTAAATATGCGGAGCCTGGAGTTCGAGTGCTTTTAAACTGCCGGGTGTTGCTGTGTTGACGGCACAAACTGGATAGCATGCATGGGTCAATTATTGACTATTTTATAAAATAGATGACTCCAAAAAGGCTAATCCATTTCTAAAAAAAAAATTTATTCACGAAACTTGCTCATAATTATTTCGGTTGTATTGCAGCTTTAGAAGCCGGTTTTGTAGCAGGCTTTGTTGGCATTGGTTTAGGTGCTGGTCTTGGCGCTGGCTTTGCTACAGGTTTGGTAGCAGGCTCTGGCTTTGGTGCCGGCCTTGTTACGGGCTTTGCAGCAGGTAAAGGCTTTGGTGCTGGCCTTGTTACGGGCCTTGTTGTAGGTAAAGGTTTAGGCGCTGGCTTTGTAACGGGCCTAGTAGTAGGTAAAGGTTTGGGTGCTGGCTTTGTCACCGGCTTTGAAGTAGGTAAAGGTTTAGGGGCAGGCCTTGTTCCGGGCTTCGTAGTAGGTAAAGGTTTGGGAACTGGTTTAAAAGCAGGGCGGGTGGGATTTTGCTTGGTGTAATACGCTGCACCCGCATATTTCTGCTCAGGCCTTGAATAAGTTGTTTTATATAATCCTGTTTGGCGACGGTTATATACATAGGGCGAGTAAGAGCGCCGGTTGCTATAATAAAAATTGTTCCAGCCATTATAACGGTGATAGTTCCAACGGCGGTAATTGCCATAGTAATAATTATTCCAGTTGTAATGATACCCATAATAATAATGCCAGTAATGTGGCTTCCATGGATTCCAGTAAGAAGGGTAATATCCCCAACGCCATGGTGAGTACCACCTTGTATAAGTAGGCACATAAATATACTGCACTACAGGCCAACTGGCTATTGCCACTGTGGTTGTTTTTGTAACTGGTATACTTTGTCCGTCAACAGTGGTGGTATTGCCAGTGTAGCCGGGGTTAGGCGTTTCTCCTTGTTTAGCGGCGCCAGAAGTTTCAAAATTGGGCTCAATAATATAGTTTTTGCCGTAGAGTTCTTCATCGCCGATTAACTGCACCTGCACCTCGTTTTTATCATCTTTCTGTACAGTAAAAACAGCTACGTCCTGTTTTTCTTGTGCATTTACTGCTACCTGCAAAACAATTGTATGTACATTATTATCCACCTCATCATTCACCATTATATAATCAATCTTGTCATCACCATTTAGGTCAAGGTTGTTTATATTCAAACTCTCATCATTTAATTTCTTTTCAAAAGCTTCCAGTGTTTCCGATTCCTGGAATTGTTTTAAAACAGCATAAAGATTTAAATTATCGCCGGGCAAACCAAGGGATCCATCTTCAGATTGTTGTGCACTAACGGTGAGCGTAAAAAACTGCAAACAGAATATTGCAATCAATAAGAGCAGATATTTAATTTTCATAATGTACATTTTTTTATCATTCAAATTACTTACTATTTACGATATATTAAAAAATAATATTCTTTACAGAATGAAATATAAAACTTC
>JBGSIG010000009.1:0-2778 GCA_041742655.1 Ferruginibacter sp.
CGCATTGTAAAATACTTTCATAGTAACTATTTCTCCTGCCTGAAAAGCAGTATTTTTTATTCCGCAAAATTCAGAACGTGGTTCCCCCCTGACAAAAAAAGAAAGGCCCAGCATTAAAAAAAAGGTTTTTATAATTGATCCCATTTTTACTTATCACTTTTAGAATCTACTTAAATAAGCTTACGGTTTAAATAAATATCAACTTCATTAGTCAGTTTCCAATAGCCTTTTATAACCACTGTTTTTTATTGAAGAGATAAAATATTAAAATAAAATTAGAAGATAAATCTACTATAAGAATTTTCATTGGCCATTTCTAACTCATTATGTTATTGTTAACCAAGTGAAGTAGCAGTTATACATACCGCTTATCTAAAAAATTTGTGTTCGCTTAAGTGCCTTTTACCATTTTTGGGAATTATAAGCAACAAAGCATACATTCATTCTACACTTCCAAAAAAAATGACGTTTTTTGTGATTTTTTCATCATTTGGTTAACTAACTAATAGAATAAATTGAAACGGGAAAATTTTGATGAACAACGATTTTTTAAACACTATTAAAGAAAATGAAGGTGTAATCTATAAACTTGTCAGAATTTATGCTGAACAGTATGATGACCAACAAGATTTGTATCAGGAGATTATTTATCAACTATGGAAGTCATTCAATACATTTCATGGGAAATCAAAAATCAGTACCTGGATTTATAAGGTTGCCCTAAATACTTCACTGGCACATATAAACCTAAAAAAGAAGCATTCAGGAAAAGTTTCCATACAGGATATTGGACTTCAAATTGAAGACAAAATTGATACACAGATAGAAGATAAAATTACCGAGATGTATCAACAAATAAGAAGACTAAATGAAATTGACCGGGCAATTATTTTTCTTTCCCTGGAAGGGAAAGACTACGAAGAAATAGCCGCAATAAGTGGATTTACAGTTTCAAATGTAGGCACCCGGTTAAACAGAATTAAGCAAAAACTAAAAAATCAAATAATTAAACAATAGTGTTATGGAATTAGAAGAAATGCAAAGTCTTTGGGATGATATGAATCAAAAACCTGAAAAGAAAACGGGTTTTCCACATCTTAACATAAGTAATATGACACAATTAAAGTACAACAAAAAAGCTGACATCTTTAAAGTTGGAGAGATTATGGGATTATTAGTAGCCTATACTTTAGCAGGAATAATTTTATACAAATTCAATGTGCTGGATAAGTGGTACCTGATTATCTGTGGAATAATCCTGGTCATGTATCTTTTGGTAATGCCACTTTACACAATCACTGGAATTAATAGAATGAAAAAAATTGACCTGGCAAAATCAAGCTATAAGGAAGTTATGGAACATTTCTATTCTGTTAAAAGCAGGTTGAAACAAGCAGAAAAAATAAGTTATATTGCAAGCCCTTTCCTATTTGTTGCATCTATGGCAATTCTTACAAAAATATTTATAGATAAAGATCTATTTTCCTTGAGTTTTCAATTACCTATAGTGTTACTGATGGTTTTATCTTTTATAGGAGCCATCTTGTTCAATATCCGGGCTTTCAAAAAAAGGGAAAACCAGTTACAATCTGTAAAACAATTGCTGGAAGAAGGCAATCAATCTGAAAACTGAACTTAATTATGACAGAAAACAAAAATAAAAACGCAGGAAATGGTATTGGCGTTGGAGCTGCTCTTGGACTCTTATTCGGATTAGTCTATGGCAATTATTCGGGAAATACTTCATTAAGCATGGCAATCGGATTGGCTGTTGGTGCTGCTGTTGGGGCTATTTTTGACTTTGCAAAAAACAGAAAATAAATTTCAATCCTTTATTTAGCCGGAAGAACCTTTTAATTTTAAGTAGGAATTGAAATCAAAAGAGACAATAGGTATGAAAAACAGCGAACCGCTAACACGAACTGTGTAAAAAACCAAACAAAAAATTAACTTCAGTAACCGGCACTTTTGAAAATAACTATTTTAACCCGTCGGCACCCTAATTGTTACACAATTTGATAATTATGTTATATAATTCACATGCTTAAAAAAGATAGTGCCGAAGGGCCATTGAGTATGAGCGATGCATTGAGGGCTTTTTAGCATCTGCAGCCGTTGATATTGTACTGGAAATTTTGTGTTTCAATAGCTGTTCCAAATGTTTTGGTTTGCAATTGCCCTAATTCGTTGTACACATTTTGGCTAACAGTTTTGTCGCCAAGGCCATCTATATTTTTGATGATGCTTTTTAAACGGCCTGCATGGTCGTAAGTATATTTGGTATGCAGGGTATGGTTCTGTGCATTGGTATTTATCTCGGAATTATCTTTAGCTTTCCTTCTCTATGTGGTAAAAAAGCATCGCACTCTGTAAGATATTTTTCCATTGATTCAAGATCAATATCATATACATTACTGCTGAATTTCCATGCGCTTAATAACATTCTTATATAAGCGTCTCCATCTCTCTGCTTAGTGAATTTTTTTAAACTGCCCATGTAATCTTCGCGGTAAACTGTTGGTATAATTATCTTTGATAATCCCTTAGCTCCCAATTCGGCATTCATCATTACCCGGGCTATTCTTCCATTGCCATCGAGGAAGGGATGTACTTCACTAATCATAAACATCATGTAAGCTGCTTTTGCAAATGGATGTTGTAATAAAGTATACCATTCATATCCTCTTTTAAGTGTACCAGGTACAAGGCTCCAGTCAACAAATTCTGTATTACCGGCACGGTTATTTACATCTTTAAATTGCCCCGGTTTTTTAGATG
>JBGSIG010000010.1:0-1517 GCA_041742655.1 Ferruginibacter sp.
CCTTGCACCGGTGTTTTTTACCTTTACCGAAACTGTTAAGTTTTCAGCTCCTTTTAATTTAGTGGTGCTTAATTTAATATCGCTATACTCGAAGCTGGTGTAGCTTAACCCAAATCCAAACGCATACAAAGGATTGTAGCCATTGCGCAGATCAACATTATTTACTTCTCTGATATCTTCAGAAGGCTTTCTATCGTACAACACCATTTCGCCCATACTTCGGGGATAACTAAAAGGCAAAATTCCATTCGGGTTATAATCGCCAAACAATACATCGGCGATGGCTTCTGCAGATTTTCTACCAGTCCAATAAGCCATTAATATTCCTTTAGCTTCCGGTTCAATGCGGGTAATTAACCTGGGGCGGCCTTCTGTTAGAACTAATATCACTGGCCTGCCTGTACGGTATGCTGCACTCGCCAGCGCCAGCTGGTTATCATCCAGGGCCAGGTCAACAATATTTCCCGGTGTTTCGGCATAAGCATTTTCACCAATACACAAAACAATCACATCAACACCAGCCGCAGCGGCCTTTAAAGTAGTGGTATCAAAATTCAATGCATTATCGAATCCCTTGCCTGTTGTTGTTACTGCATTTGTTTCGCCAACCTTATCTGCAATTGTTTGCAAAATAGTTTTACTATCTGCAGGGTACCAGCGATCATCATTGCCCTGCCAGGTATAACTCCATGCGCCATTTAATGCAGGAATACTTTGTGCAGATGGCCCAGCCACCAATACCTTTTT
Source organism: Ferruginibacter sp. (assembly GCA_041742655.1). Lineage (GTDB taxonomy): Bacteria > Bacteroidota > Bacteroidia > Chitinophagales > Chitinophagaceae > Ferruginibacter. The sequence continues at coordinate 748 of JBGSIG010000010.1, forward strand.
ATTTTTTGTTAGTGGTAAAAAATTATTTTCATTCTTCAACAAGGTCATTGCTTCCTGCGCTGCATTTAGTGCCAGCACCTGGTATTCAGGCTTACCAAAATTTTCTGTTGCTGCGGGCTCAGGATATGGATTGTTTAACAAACCTGTTTTTATTTTAAGCAGTAAGATTCTCTTTACGGCGTCGTCAATTCTACTCATTTTTACTTCGCCTTTTTTTACTGCCTCTATCAATAAATCATAAAAAGAATAATCGCTGGGTACCATGCTCATATCAATACCTGCATTTACGCCCATGGCCACTGCTTCTCTTGGCGAAGAAGCAACAGCATGCCAGGTATAAATTCTTTTAATGTCTTCCCAATCCGTTACAATCACGCCTTCAAAACCAAGCTCTTTACGCAACACATCTGTTAGTAAATATTTGCTGGCGTGTACAGGTTCGCCATTAATTTCACTTGAGTTTATCATGATGGTAGATGCACCCGCTTTGATGGCTTCTCTAAATTGCGGTAAATAATATTCCCTTAATTCTTGTTCCGATAAATAAATTGGAGTGCGGTCTTTGCCGGTTCTTGACGCCGAATAAGCAAGGTAATGTTTCATGCAACTTGCAACGGCAGTTGGATTTTCGAGGCCGTCTTCTTCATAAGCTTTTACTACAGCGGCTCCCATTGTTTTACCAATGTAAACATCTTCGCCGTAGGTTTCAGGAAACCTGGACCACAATGGCTGCCGGCCAAGATCCAGCACAGGTGCAAAGTTCCAGCGAA
>JBGSIG010000011.1:0-3096 GCA_041742655.1 Ferruginibacter sp.
AAAGCCATCAGGTGGCTTTCTATTGAAACTTCAATGGTAGAACTCAATAAACTTTTGTCCTGTTGGGCTATGGCTTGTACCCAATCTTTCATCAAACGGTGGTCGCCCCCACCATGGGCATCAGTTACCATCTTCCAGGAGGTTTGTTTCCTTGTTTTAAAATCGGTCATTACAAACATTTCCATGTCGCCAACAATATCTCCTTTCGATCCCATGATTCTTGTTCTTCTTCCTTCATAACTAACATGGGCCTCCATTGAAAATGCTGCGGTTACGCCGTTTTCAAAAAGAATGTTAACCGTTAAATGGTCTGATTGGTCATTATCCATCCGGTATACACAGCGGCCATAATCAGTAGTATTTAATTTATCCAAAATAATTTTATCCCACTTACTCTTATCATCAGGCAAATCGAAAACATACAATCGTTGTTTATCTTTTAAATAAATTTGAATGGCAGAATATGGACAACTACTTTCTACTTTACAGCCACCGGTGCACCTCTCGGTACTTCCCTCAGGCGCATTTGTATTGGTAAACCACCTGAGGTTTCCAAAACAGTGTACGTCATGTGCGGGGCTGTTAACCAGCCAACGAATAATATCCGTATCGTGACAAGATTTTGCAACCACAATTGGAGTAGCACTTTTACTATTTTTCCATTTGCCTCTTACATAAGAATGGCTCATATGTATTTGCTCAATAGGCTCCATGTGTTGTATACTGATTACATCGCCTATTAGGCCTGCATCCAATACTTCTTTTAATTCACGGAAATAAGGAGTGTAACGCAACACATGACAAACACCTACAATGCGCCTTGAGGCAACCGCCTTGTCGAGCAGTGTCCTGCATTCTTCTTCCGTTGGTGCAATTGGCTTTTCGAGCAGTATGTCGTAGCCCGCTTCCAAAGCGGCCAGGCAAGGTTCAATGTGCATGTTATCGGGTGTAGCAATAATTACAGCGTCTGCAAATGCGGGTTTCTGGAAAACTTCCTTCCAGTCTTTGTAACAATCGACGGGCTTAATGGAATGTTTTTGCTGCATTCTTCTTGTACGTTCTTCATCAGGTTCGGCCACAGCCACAATTTTTAATGAGCCAGGATTTTTAATCGCATAATCTGCGTAAATATTGCCCCGGTGGCCGGCACCAATCAGGATGGCGGTAACCGGCTTCCTGATTTTAATGTGACGGGGGTTTTCAAATACATCATCATGCAGCCCAAACTTAGTGGCTACTTCCCGCCACTTAAGGGTGGCACTCTCTTTTACAATATTTAAAGAACGTAGTAGTTTTCGTGAAGTGATGAATTGACGTAAAGACATAAGTGACTCCTATAATTTTTTTTCTTATTTAATTTATTTACAGTGTTGGTGGCTGCAATTCAGATTTTCTCTTTCTGTTTAAAACAACAATGGCTACCCTTTTGTTGCACTGAACATATCAGAGTGTTACTGCTACGCCACCACATAGCCAGGCACTTCATTGTCTGCATGCACATTTTCCACCTCTCTTAAAAAATCTTCTCCCCACGAATCAATGTCATAATATTCAACAATATCAAACAAGCGTTTCATACGCATACGCCGTGCCGGAGTATCCATAGTCAACGCATGTACCAGCCCTTCCTTCAATGATTTTCTGTCGTAAGGATTGGTTAGCAGTGCATATTTTAATTCCGCGGAGGCACCTGCAAATTCTGATAAAAGCAGCACGCCGCTATCGTCTTTTCTTAATCCCTGCGTGGCCACATATTCTTTTGCCACCAGGTTTAACCCGTCTCGTAGTGGTGTAATCCATGCCACATCCGCTACACCGTAATAAGCAATTATTTCCTCAAAAGAAAATGAACGGAAGAAGAAATGAATGGGCGTCCAGTCGAATCTTGAGTATTTGCCATTAATTTTTCCAATAGCCTGTTCCAATTCCTGTTGCACTTTTTCATAAATTTTCATTCCCTTTGCCGGCGGGTTGCAGATGTTTACTAATTCTACTTTGCCGTGAAATTCAGGATACTGTTCCAGGAATTCCTGGAAGGCATGAATTTTTTCCAACGGCCCCTTCACATAGTCCAACCGCTCTACACTCAATATGATCTTTTTATCACCGATACTTTTACGTATAGCTTTTATTGATTGTTGCGTTTCGGGTTGGTGATACAATTCTTTTATATAATCAACATTTACGCCAACTGGGTGTGCTCCCAATTTTATTTTTCGCTCGCCGGCAATAATACTACGGGTCATTGTTTCAACACCTAAGGGGCAGCTGTAGGTTAAAAACCGTTCGGTGCAGTTTACTTCTTCAGTAACCTTAACCGGCAACTGGCTCTTAACCACATCGATAAAATTTTCAACATATCGCGGAATATGAAACCCTATATAATCGCACTGCAAAAGGCTACCAATTATTTCGCCACGCCAAGGAATGATGTTGAATATATCTGCAGGCGGAAAACTCGTGTGATGGAAAAACGCAATTTTGAGGTCGGGCCTTAATTGCCTAAGCACTCCCGGTACCATCCACAAATTATAATCGTGTATCCATACTGTTGCTTCATAATCTGCTTCAGCAGCAGCTTTCTCAGCAAACAGCCTGTTTATTTTTACAAAATGATCCCAATGTGTATGATTAAAACTGGCCTTATCAATAAACGAAAAAATAGTAGGCCAAAATGCTTCTTTAGAGAATACTTTATAAAATAACTCGACGTCTTTTTTTGTTAGCCCAATCCGTGATACCAACAGGTGCGGATATTTCTTTTCGTCAACATACACATTTCTCAGGCTTCCTTTTTTCTTTTCTACTTCTTCCCACGCTATCCAGGTGCCAGTACGGCCGCCTCTAAAAAATCCCAGCATCGACGAAATAATTCCGTTGGGGCTTTGTGGTGGAATGCGTTCCTGTATTCCATTAATTTCTTTTATCTCGTACGGTAACCGGTGATACACCATCAGCAACTGTTTGTCTCCCCCAACCGAAGCTATTTCTGCAATTTCTTCTTTTGGAAAATAACTCCTGAAATCATGAAAATGATCAAGCGCTTCTAATATACCGCCACAACCATCTTTTGTTGCCTGGTGCACATGTAGCATA
>JBGSIG010000012.1:0-12614 GCA_041742655.1 Ferruginibacter sp.
TTTTGCAGGGGGTAAGCATTTAAATATTCAGCGGCTGTACCAAGTGCCGTGGGTTGCATTTGCAACTTGCGTTTTTCAGGCGACACATTAGATAAAATATCAGGCTCGCTGGCATCCATCCACCAGGCATCAAAACCTTTAGTAAAAATTTTATCATGAATCAGTTTCCAGAAACCTTCTCTTGCATCTTTATTAAATGCGTCATAGAATGTGGATGTGTAGCCCTGTGCGATCCAGTCTTTTTGCCTGTCGGCGATATTGCGTTTGTACAACCATCCTTTTGCATTAAAATCGTTGTACTCCTTAACCCCTTCATAAAACTTCGGCCACACAGAAATCATGATTTGTAGTTTGTAATCCTGGTGAAGTTTTTTTATCATACCGGCCGGATCAGGAAAACGGGTTTCATCAAATTCCTGGCTACCCCACTGGTCTTGTTTCCAGTACGACCAGTCGAGCACAATATTGTCTATAGGAATTTTTCTTTTTCTAAATTCAGCAGCAGTTTCAAGTATCTCGGCCTGCGTTTTATAACGCTCCCTGCTTTGCCAAAAACCCATTGCCCATTTAGGCATTATTACTGCCTTGCCTGTAAGCTGGCGATAGCCGCTTATAACGCTGTCTATATTTTTGCCATGCACAAAGTAATAATCTATTTGCATGCCGGCTTCCGAATCAAAACTAAATGTATTGGCATCAGCAGCAGGTGCAGGTTGCAGGTAACTGATGTCTAAATATGATTCTGCTCCATCTGGTATCCATTCTATTTTGATATTGTATTTTTTGCCGGCCTGCATAGGTAACTGAACGGTTCCTGTACCGGGGTTCCATGCCTGGCGCCATTTGTCAAAAAGTAGTGTACCATCTACCCATACTTTAGCATAGCCGGCATAATATATTTTAAGCTGGTGTGTACCCGCTACATCGCTGGCAATACTGCCCGACCATGTAACCGAACCTTTATCTATTGCAAATTCTTTTGGAAGTTTTTGCTTTGTATCGTTTAAATACGGATAAGAAATTTCGGATTCGGCTTTGGTAAAAACCACATCTACAGGCTTGTTGCGGTCATTGGCATAGTCAGCAGTAAGCCAGCCTTCATTACCATTTTTATCGAATAGCTGTAACCGTGACAGTGGCTGAAAGGGCCTTGTATCTCCCACTTTGCTGTAAGAATAATTATCCCATAAAATGCCGTAGTTTTTTACTGAAACCAGGAACGGTACTGCCACCTGTGTATTGTTTTGAAAAAATACTACCTGCCGTCCCTTATAGTTCCATGCATCTTCCTGGTGCTGCCCAAGGCCGTAATAGGCATCGTCATCATCTGTTTCAAAAGTTTGCTTTATATGGTACAGCGATTTGCCTTCAAACACAACCGGTTCTAATTTCCTGCCTGCCAGTTTTCTTTCTGCAATGATGGGCATATCATTGATATCAGTAAAATAAACTGCACCCGTTTTTATATCAGCAACGGCTTTTAGATAGGATGTATTGAGCGTGACCTTTCCTTCATTTTCTGTAACTGACCATTTTGTACCTGTAGGTTGTGGCACTACAATAAGGCTTTCCCGCTGTTCAATATTATTTTCAGGCGAAGCAGTTATCCGTACGATATGATCACCTACTGCTGTAAGTTTTATAGAACCCGCATTGCCCGACAGGGACTTTTCTAAATGGATAATTACACCGTCGTCAAGTTTCTGATAGGCTGACTGTGCATGAATTGATAAAAAAAAGTTGCAAAACAAGGTGGCAAAAAGTAATTGTTTCATCGCTGTATTTTTGTAGGCTGTTTAAATTTTTATTGGTTGTAAATGTACTGAAATAAGAATAGCCATTTAAAGTGTGGTTGTTTGATGATGAAAATACCTGCAGGAAATAAAAACAGGTGATAACTTACAAATATGCAATTGTTTTAAAAGCAGTTATAAAGTCTCCCTTTTTCACGGTTGGCAAATCTTATCTTCTTCCAATAAATCATAAATCTGCGCATGGAAGTCAAGCAAAGAATCTGCTTTCAATTGAATTGCCTGTATCCCTTGTTTAATGAGTAAACTCTGCGGTTCTTTTTATTTGTACATATCCTATGATGGAATCCGTATCCTCAGCACTAAACGCTTGCGCAACTGTTCGGGCTTTACTTCTAAGGCTGGAAACAGACTCCGCAGCAACAATGTTGATTGCATTATCAATAGAAGCAGGAAGTTGCAGGGTGACCGCGTGACCGCAAAATAAATAGTCATTTGTATTTTGCTTCACTTTCGCGATGACTTATGGCACATTAATTACGCTGAGTACTTCACTTACCAACTGATCATTGCCGCATGAACGTTAAAAAGAAATAATCCAAGAATTTTAGTTATATCGTGCCGTTAACGACCCGGGTAAAAAAGAAGTTGTCCTGGTTTTTCCGACATAAGAAAAACTTTAACAAGAGGTATCTTTACAGCGAGGGCAATGGCTTGAAAATTGAGTAATTTTTATTAAAACTTATTTGTTATGAAACAGTCAGCCAGTAAAAAACCCAACATACTGCTTATTGATGACGATAGTGACTTACTTGAATTGATGCGCCGGAAACTGGAACAGGAAGGATGTGAGGCTACAATTTCCCAAAATGGGGAAAGAATAAATGAAATGATTGCAACAAAAAGCCCGGACTGTATTTTATTAGATATTCATATGGAAGGTATCAACGGCACCGATATTTGCCAACGGCTTAAATCGCAGCAGCCCACATGCCAGATACCGGTACTGCTTTTATCGGCCAATGATAATATTGAAAAAATAGCGGTGCTTTGCAATGCAGATGGCTATATTAAAAAGCCGATGAATGTTGCGATGTTTGTACAAAAAATAAAAGAAATAATGAAGATTAAGTTGGTTATATGATAGCCCAATAAAAAAGACAACGTCAACCTATTTATATAGGCAAAAGTTTAAGCCGTGGTTAGTACCTACCATGCACTTGGTACTGCGACATCCGATAGCTTATAACGTAATTGAAACGCCCCTTTATCTTTAAGTGCAATTCATTATCATTTCATAAATTTACTTTATAAAACTATCCAGCATGCCAACCACACCTTCTATTATGGGATTGCACCTTCTCTGCAGAGTTTGGATTGCAGAACTAAATGCCGACATTACTATTTTGAGAATTTTTGAGGATTACCTAAAAGAACTGATGTTAAAAAAAAGCGAACCGCAAGTTGAAACGGGTATTGATCTTTTTCAGCAACAATTTGCCAGTTTAAGAAAAGAGAATGATGAAATGAAGCATGAGATGCACCTCCTTAAAATGAAGCTAGGGGCTGTTTCCAAAGCCGGGGAAACCATTAATAACAGCACTTTCCAGGCCGATAATCTTGAAGTTTTAAAGAGCCGCTATGATGATTTTAGAAAAGTGTTTGACAAGATGAAAATAGATTTTGGAAATTTTGAAGCTAAATGGCTGAAATAAACGAATAGTTTTGGATGTGACGGTAGTTGTTAACTTATTGATTTTTTATAAAATTTAAATTAATGAACCTTTTATTTCATAACAAGTGTGCCATTTGTACCGCTCAGGCTTATGTAAACATCTGGAGAAAGGATGATCTTACTTTTTTCTACAGGCTTGTATAAACTAAATTCTATTTTCTTTAACCTGTTTGTAGCGTTTTCTTTGATCTCAATATCGATTTCAATTTCTTTAATAAATTTCCCTTTCCCCGTTTTTTTATACCCCATTGCCTGCAAGGCAATTTGATGCCGTTCGTATTCCTGCGGAGTCAATATAAGGTAGAGCTTTTCTGTTTTTTTATAAAGCCGGTCATAACCTTTTTTAGCATACCATTTTTTATACAGTGTTTTTTGATCAATGCCGGTATCTCTTATATGTTCTTTTGTAAAGCCCGTTCTATATAAAATTGCAGGATGATAATACATCACAAAAAAACAAGCCATTCCACCGTTTAACATGGAGTCTCTGTAATTCATTAATTCAACAATTATGGTGTCTTTGCCATTGCTATTTGTAAAACCATACTTTCCTATGCTATCCTTTGTGAGCGATTGCCACTGTTGTTGTAGTTTGTGTACCTCGTAAGGCCTGTGCAACATATGCCCCAACCCAATACCGCCTGTTACTGCATTGTCTAATGATTTGGGTGAAAATACCTCCCAGTAATCAAATTCCCCCTGCACGTAATTTCCGCTCCAGGTACCCTGATCCATTTTTGAGCTGCCTTCGCTACTGTAAAATAAACTGTGTTTACAAAATACATCCGTTTTTAAAGTATGATAGGCAACAGAATCAATTACAAAATAAAAATGACTAAAGGAAGTTTCGGTTAATGGGTTTTGTGCTTTCAAATTTTTGGCAGAAAAAAATAACAATACAAAAAGCGGAGTTAATATTTTCTTCATGAGATAAATTTTAGCTAAAAGTAAATCTATAAAAACAGACAGGCAATACATCAATACAGTATCAGGCTCACCACCGTTTCTATCACCCATACGGATCACTCATGATTGTTGATAGTGAGCTTCCGAATATTATTGGCAATAGCAACTTTGCGCCACGGTAGTTTTAGCCTTTTTAATTTTCTAAAGATATAAACTTATGCGGTGAAAAGATTTACTAAGAGCAACGTTAAAAATGAAACCTGCAAATAAAATACTGTACATTAAACTTTATCTTAAATATTTAAAAAAGAGAAATAGCCGGCAAAGCGCCTGCCTGATCATTAAAAACAAATCTCTATAATTAAATTTTTTTTGCGATTTTTATACCCCCGATTGTAGCACACAATAACTTAAGAATTTGTCATTTACTATATAGTTCACAAACCGGCTTTATGATCTGTCACAGTAAGTAAAAAGCTTTCGCTATCTTCCGGCTAATAATTAAAAACACTGAAACTGTATGAAAAAAATACTATTGCTCTTTATCGTTTTATTACAATCCACACAACTATTAGCAGAAGATGGCTATGATTTGTGGCTGAGGTATAAATTGGCAGAAAATAAGAATTTGCTTTTATCATACCGGCAAAACGCTACCACGTTACATGTTGCTGGCAACAGTACCACTATGCAGGTTGCAAAAGAAGAAATGCTGAAAGCAATTAAAGGAATGACAGGTAATGATATTCCTGTTGTTACCACTGCGGCAGCCAATGGCACTATTATAATCAGCGCCTGGCAAATGCTTGCTGCCGAATTTAAACAGGCGCTTCAAAAAGATATTCAAAAAACCGGCACCGAAGGATTTATCATCAGCACACAAAAAAGCAACGGAAAAACCTATACAGTAATCACCGGCAATACAGATGTTGCTGTTTTGTATGGCGTATTTGATTTTTTGAGATTGATGCAGACAGCGCAAAGTATTAGCAACCTTTCTATTATTAGTGCGCCGAAATTAAAACTGCGATTGCTGAACCATTGGGATAATTTAACAAGAACGGTGGAAAGAGGTTATGCAGGTTTCTCTATCTGGAACTGGCACACGCTGCCTGGCTATATTGATAAACGTTATATCGACTATGCAAGGGCAAATGCATCCATCGGAATTAATGGAACTGTATTAACCAACGTAAACGCCAATGCCACCATATTAACTGCACCTTACCTGCAAAAAGTAAAAGCGCTTGCTGATGTATTTCGTGCCTACGGAATAAAAGTTTATCTCACAGCACGGTTTAGTGCGCCGCTTGAAATGGGAGGATTGAAAACTGCTGATCCACTGAATGAAGAAGTACAGCAATGGTGGAAACAAAAAGCAAAAGAAATTTATACACTGATCCCGGATTTTGGCGGCTTCCTGGTGAAGGCAAACAGTGAGGGACAGCCGGGCCCGCAGGATTATAAACGCACTCATGCTGACGGAGCTAATATGCTGGCTGATGCTGTTGCGCCTTACAATGGAATTGTTATCTGGAGGGCCTTTGTGTATGCTGCTGAAAATCCTGTTGACAGGCACATGCAGGCTTACGATGATTTCGTTCCACTTGATGGAAAGTTTAGAAGCAATGTGATGGTACAGGTGAAAAATGGTGCCATTGATTTTATGCCCCGTGAGCCTTTTCATCCTTTGTTTGGCGCCATGCCTAAAACCCCATTGATGATGGAGTTTCAAATTACGCAAGAGTACACAGGCCAGGCAACATCATTGGTTTATTTAGCGCCTATGTACAAAGAAGTACTCAACAGCGACACTTATTGTAAAGGACCTGGCAGCACTGTTGCAAAAGTTATTGAAGGAAATCTTGATAATCATACTTTAAACGGCATGGCGGGTGTTGCTAATATTGGCAATGATATCAACTGGTGTGGCCATCCATTTGCGCAGGCTAACTGGTACGCATATGGCAGGTTGTGCTGGGATTATAAGTTTAGCAGCGATGCCATTGCAGATGAATGGCTGCGGATGACCTTTAGCAACGAAAAGAAATTTGTTGCAACCGCTAAAACAATGATGCTGGAATCAAGAGAAACGATGGTAGATTATATGAACCCCCTGGGGCTTCATCATATTATGAACACTGGCCATCACTACGGCCCGGCACCATGGGTGAGTGACCTTAAACGTGCAGAATGGAACCCGGTTTATTATCATAAAGCTGACACTGCGGGTATTGGATTTGATCGTACCGCAACAGGCAGTAATGCTATTGCACAATATTTTCCTGCAGCACAAAAACAATGGGCAACTATAAATGACTGCGATGAAAAATACCTGCTGTGGTTTCATCATGTGCCCTGGAATTATAACACGAAAAGCGGCAGAACATTGTGGAACGAACTCTGCTACGAATATTACAAAGGCGCAGCCGAAGTGAAAAACATGCAACAGCAGTGGGATTCACTTAAAACATTTGTTGATGACGAAAGATTTGATCATGTAAAGCAACTACTGAAGGTTCAATACAATGAAGCGGTATGGTGGCGCAATGCCTGCCTCTTATATTTCCAAACATTCAGTAAATTGCCGATACCGAAAGAATATGTGCAGCCAGGTGAAACGCTGGAATATTATAAGAGTTTAACTTTCCCGTTTGCACCGGGAAATTAAGTGGATAAAGGAAAACATAAGCGCATGGCGATACCATTCGCATTACAACATCACAAATGTTTAACAGCAGCACAAAACTGCAACCATAAAAAAGTAAATAATGAGTACAAAAAAAGTAGCAATTGTAACAGGTGGCGGATCAGGTTTAGGATATGCCATTGCACAAAAATTTGTGGAGAATAACATTACTACAATTATTGTGGGCCGCAATGTAGAAAAATTAAATGCTGCTAAGGATCAGTTAGGCGAAATATGTGTAGCAATACCCTGTGATATCAGCGACCTAAAGACTATTCCGCCATTTATAGAAGATGTGTTCGCCCGCTTTGGGCAAATTGATATACTGGTTAACAATGCCGGTATTAATATGAAAAAAGATTTTATAGAGGTGACGGATGAAGAATTTCAACACGTAATCACAACCAATTTAACTGCTGTATTTGCCGTAAGTCGTGAAGTAGTAAAACATATGTTGGAAAATAAATCGGGCTGTATTATTAACATCAGCTCCATGGCTGCTCAATACGGATTGCCAAGAGTAATTGCTTATAGTGCAAGTAAAACTGCTATAGATGGCATCACGAGAGCGATGGCAGTTGAACTTTCACCAAACGGTATAAGGGTAAACGCCATTGCCCCAGGCTTTATTTATTCTGAAATGACGGAAAAAGCGTTGAACGATGATCCTGCAAGAAAGGCAAAAGTTTTTGGCAGAACACCCATGGGAATAATGGGCCAACCGGAAGATATTGGAAATGCAGCGCTATACTTAGCAAGTGATGCAGCAAAATTTGTAACAGGTGTTGTGCTGCCGGTAGATGGTGGTAATAGTATTGGTTTTTAAACCTCTTTGTTTTATTACACCAATTCATCAATTTCGCTTGGCAATTCGTGTTATCTGTTTTCAAATTCGCGTAATAAAATAAATCATATTTAGCAACAATTATAAAAAAAGGTAAATAATTTATGAACAATACAAAAGCATACGCTGCTTACAATTCCAAAGACCCTTTATCGCCTTTTGAATTTAACCGACGAGAGGTAAGGCCAAACGATGTACAAATTGATATTTTATACTGTGGCGTTTGCCACAGCGATATTCACCAGGTACGTGATGAATGGAATGGTTCCATGTATCCGATGGTGCCCGGTCATGAGATTGTAGGTAAGGTTACTAAAGCAGGCGAAAAAGTTAACAAATTTAAAGTGGGCGACACCGTAGGTGTAGGCGTATTGGTCGATTCGTGCCGTACTTGTAAAAATTGCAACAACAATTATGAAAATTATTGTGCCGAAGGAATGACGGGTACCTACAACGCCATGGAAAGAGATGGCGTTACCGTTTCGCAGGGCGGATACTCGTCACAAATTGTGGTAGATGAAAGATATGTACTGGCTGTTTCAGATAAGCTGGACCTGAAAGCGGTGGCTCCCTTGCTGTGTGCAGGTATTACCACTTACTCACCGTTACGTTTCGCCAATGTTACAAAAGGGAAAAAAGTTGGTGTGGTTGGGTTGGGCGGGCTTGGGCATATGGGCGTAAAATTTGCGGCATCATTTGGTGCAGAAGTAACAATGTTAAGCACCTCACCTGAAAAAGAAACCGATGCAAAAAAACTGGGCGCACATCATTTTTTACTGACTACTGATGAAGAACAGATGAAACAAAAGGCTGGTTATTTTGACGTGATCTTAAATACTATTTCTGCAAATCATGATTATGAAAAATACCTGAACCTGCTGGGTTTTGAAGGCAAGTTATTAGTGGTTGGCCTTCCTTCGGAGCAACCAAAAGTAAATCCATTTGCTTTGATAACAAACCGCAGAAGTATTATCGGCTCAATGATTGGCGGCATGAAGGAAACCCAGGAAATGCTTGACTATTGTGCTGAAAATAATATCGTTTCGGAAATTGAATTAATCGGCATGCAGCAAATAAACGAAGCGTATGAACGTATGGTGAAAGGGGATGTTCATTATCGTTTTGTAATTGACCTGGCATCTATAAAATAAAAGATAATAAAACCGGGTAAGGGTAAGGAATACTATTTTTTATCAATAGCAGAAGAAATATTTTGAATATGCCTGACAGATAAATATTAAAATGAATAGATTAAATGACAAAATGAAGTATCCTCAAACCGAAACTGGGTACCTACCACCATATTCATTAACCAAACTGCCTGTCAACAACAGGTTTAATTTCGAAAATTAAAAAAATAAACACATGAAAATTTATAAAACCGCAAGCGGAATAGTAGTAGAAAATAATGCAGCGTTCTTTCTATTAAAAGATGAAAGCTGGGATGCATTTATCAACGATGATGACATATTTCAAAAAACAACAAAGCTTATAAATGCTGTTACTGCTGGTGGCAAGGAATTGATTGCAGATGTGTTGGCACCGGTTGGCAACCAGGAGTTGTGGGCCTGCGGTGTTACATACCTGCGCAGTAGAGTTGGCCGCCAGGAAGAGTCAAAATTATCAGGCGGGGCTGATTTCTATGCAAAAGTGTACGATGCGGAAAGGCCGGAAGTATTTTTTAAATCTACCCCCAACCGCATAGTGGGGCATGGCGCTAAGGTCAATATCCGTAAAGATTCTACCTGGGATGTGCCAGAGCCTGAATTGACTTTAGTAGTCACCTCGTCCGGAAAAATAATTGGTTACACCATTGGCAATGACATGAGCAGCCGTAGTATTGAAGGCGAAAATCCATTGTACCTGCCGCAGGCAAAAACTTATGATGCCTGTGCTGCTGTGGGCCCATGTGTTTACATTACCGAAGAATCACTTTCTCCCGAAACAATGATCAATATTGATATCTACAGAAATGGTAAAAATGTTTTTGAAGGCTCAGTAGAAATCAGCCAAATGAAAAGAACTGTTGAAGAACTGGTTTCGTTTGTTTACAGGGAATGTAGTTTTCCGCAGGGTTGTTTAATAATGACGGGTACAGGAATAGTACCTGGCAATGATTTCACTTTACAAAAAGGAGACAGCATAAAAATAACCATTGAAGGAATTGGCGAACTGGTAAACGAAGTTGCTTGATGAATTGTAAAAACTACTTTTCTCCTAATATTTAGAACAACACCTTTGAAGAAAAAAAATCTGCATTTATTGCATTTTAAGTCTTTACAAATTAGGTAGTGGACTACCTAATTTGTAAAACGGCCAGGTTCAAAAAAAGTATGTTTTTTTTCTTGTTGATCTTTTTCTCCACTTTAGCCACACCATATCGGATTTGAAATGCACCATAAAAATATTTGAGGATATTATAGAGTAAATTAGCGCAACGTAATAAAGCTAATTACAAAATGAAAAGAGTTGCAGCATTTTTTAATTAACCCCTGCCCATTTCTATGGTCTGAATAATTCAAATATTCACGGCGAATTATTATTTAAAAGTACCAAATGATGAAATTAAAATTGAAACAATATTCTTTATTTATTTGTGCAATATTGATTGTTCAAAATGCCGTCGGCCAGGTAAGACTTCCACGCCTGGTAAGAGACAGCATGATTTTACAGAGAGATGCAGCAGTAAAAATATGGGGCTGGGCATCTTCAAAAGAAAAAATAACAATCAGCTTTCAAAATAAAAAATATAAAACTACAACAGGCGAAGATGGAAAATGGATGATAGAACTTTCTCCCATGAAAGCTGGCGGACCATATAAAATGGACATCAGTGGCAAAAATAAGATAGCACTAAAAGATATACTGGTTGGTGATGTTTGGCTTTGTTCGGGACAGAGTAATATGGTGCATCAACTGAACATTCACGATGTAACCTATGCTGCTGAAATTGCCAGCGCCAATTATCCGGAAATTAGACAATTCTGGATTCCCACATTAACCAGCATGGAAGGCCCCAAGGATGATTTACCTGCCGGCAATTGGAGAGCAGCTATTGGAGAAGATGTGCGGCCTTTTTCTGCTGTTGCCTATTTTTTTGCAAAGAAGCTTTATGAAAAATATCATGTACCCATTGGATTGATCAATGCAAGTGTTGGCGGCACTCCCATTGAAGCATGGACAAGTGAAGATGGATTAAAGGAGTTTTCTAACCTGCAAAATATCATTCAAAAAAATAAAGACACTGCGTATGTAAACGGGCTAAACCGTATTGCTTTCGCCAATGCAAACAGAAAGCAACCATTGCTGGACAAGGGCCTGTTAGAAACACCAAAATGGTTTGAGACAACCTATTCACCCAAAGGATGGCACACCATCAATATTCCAGGCTATTGGGAAGACCAGGGCATTAAAGATTTGAACGGTATAGTGTGGTACAGAAAAGAAATAGATATCCCGGTATCAATGGCAGGTAAAATTGCAAGAGTTTTTTTAGGAAGAATTGTAGATGCCGATGTGTTATACATCAATGGCCGGCAGGTTGGTGCATCGGGGTATCAATATCCACAGCGGCGCTATAATGTGCCCGCCAATGTATTAAAAGCTGGCAACAATATTTTTGTTGTTAAAGTAACCAACAACTCAGGCAAAGGCGGCTTTGTGCCTGGTAAACCGTATTGCATATGTGCAGGCAATGATACCGTTGATTTGAAAGGTTACTGGCAATACAAAGTGGGTGAAGTATATACACCCCGTGAGGGCAGTTTTGGCAGCGGGGGAATAGCTGCACAAAATCAGCCAACTGCTTTATACAATGCAATGTTAGCCCCGGTAATTAATTATACTATCAAAGGTTTTTTGTGGTACCAGGGCGAAAGCAATGCAGGCCGGCCCAACGAATATGAAAATTTGCAAAAAGCATTGATAACCGACTGGAGAAATAAATGGCAAGAAGGAAACATTCCATTTTTATATGTTCAGTTGCCAAGCTTCATGGAGTACAATTACCTGCCTTCAGAAAGTGAATGGGCACATTTAAGAGAAGCTCAATTACATTCATTGTCTGTTCCAAAAACGGCCATGGCAGTTGCTATTGACCTCGGCGAATGGAACGATATTCACCCGGATAATAAAAAAGATGTGGGTGAAAGACTTGCATTGGGTGCAGAAAAAATAGCCTATGGCGAAAACATTGTTTATTCAGGGCCATTGTATGCATCTTCAAAAATTGAAGGCAATAAAGTTATCATCACATTCAATCATACAGGCAGTGGCCTGGTAACAAATGATGGCGAAGAACTAAACGAATTTGCTATAGCAGGCGCAGATAAAAAATTTGTGTGGGCAAAAGCAACAATTGAAGGTGATAAAATTATTGTTTCATCTGAGGCTGTTGCCAATCCTTTATTTGTACGATATGCCTGGGCAGATAATCCTGTTAACCCAAACCTGTATAATAAAGAAACCCGCCCGGATGGCACAGTAGGACTGGGATTGCCTGCATCACCATTTAGAACAGACAAATAAAATCATACTTTATAAAAATTTTAAAATACAATTGGATGATATCTTCAATAAAAAATTACCTGGCAAAAAAGGTGGCGTTTATAATTTTTGTTTCTGTAATGCTTGCCCAGCTATCAGCATCTTCTCAGTCAAACCAAATACCTCATCTTATAAACAAAGGCA
>JBGSIG010000013.1:0-3533 GCA_041742655.1 Ferruginibacter sp.
CCCGGATGGGCAAAGACCCAAAAACTTCAGTATTAAACAGTTTTAATCAAATGTGGGATGCCCCAAATGTTTTTGTAACAGATGGTTCTTTTATGACGTCTGCAGCTTGTCAAAATCCATCACTTACTTATATGGCTTTTACAGCAAGGGCAGCAGATCATGCAGTAAAAGAGTTAAAGAAAATGAATATTTAATAATAATCCATTTTACTAAAAAAAATTAAATATGCCGCAGGATTCAACCAGCATTAACAACAAAGCCGGTGTGCAAAACACTTACGATGCTATAGTAGTAGGATCGGGCATTAGCGGTGGCTGGGCCGCAAAAGAACTTACTGAAAAGGGATTAAAGGTTTTAATGCTGGAACGTGGGCGTGATATTGAACACATAAAAGATTATGTAAATGCCAACAAAGAAGCATGGGATTATCCACACAGGGGAAGGCCAACGCAGGAAATGAAAAAAGAATACCCTGTATTAAAAAGAGATTATCCTTTAAACGAAGCTAACCTTGATTATTGGGTAAAAGACATGGAATCGCCTTACACAGAAGTAAAGCGCTTCGACTGGTTCAGGGGTTACCACATGGGCGGTCGTTCTTTAATGTGGGGCAGGCAGAGCTATCGTTTGAGCGACTTTGATTTTGAAGCAAACTTAAAAGATGGTGTAGCAGTAGATTGGCCGGTGCGTTATAAAGAGATTGCGCCATGGTATGACTACGTTGAAAAATTTGCAGGTATCAGCGGATCGAGAGATGGTTTGGCCCAATTACCGGACGGACAGTTTATGCCCGCTATGGAAATGACGATTGTAGAAAAAGATGTGGCAGCAAGAATGAAAGAACATTATAAAGGAAAGCGGTCGATGATTATAGGCCGGGTGGCCAATATTACAGAACCTCTCCAGGAAAGAACTAATTGCCAATATAGAAACAAGTGCTGGCTGGGTTGCCCCTTTGGCGCTTATTTCAGCACCCAATCATCTACGTTGCCTGCTGCTAAAAAAACAGGAAATCTTACCGTACGTCCGTGGAGTATTGTTACAAAAGTTTTGTACGATAAGGAAACAAAAAAAGCCACAGGTGTTGAAGTGCTGGATGGCGAAAACAACAAAACGTATGTATATAATGCTAAGATAATTTTTCTAAACGCATCCGCTTTAAACAGTGCGTGGGTACTGATGAATTCCGCTACCGACGTGTGGGAAGGGGGGCTTGGCAGCAGTAGCGGAGAATTAGGCCACAACATAATGGACCATCACCTCGGCGTAGGCGCAAGCGGCATAGTGGAAGGGTATGAAGATAAGTATACGTATGGCCGACGGGCCAATGGAATTTATATTCCGCGTTACCAGAATTTATTTGGCGACAAGCGGGATTACCTGCGGGGGTTTGGCTACCAGGGTGGTGGCCAACGACAGGGGTTTAGCCGCTCAGCAGAAGAAATATCTATAGGGGTCGATTTAAAAGAAACTTTATCTGAGCCGGGATCGTGGACAATGAACATAGGTGGTTTTGGTGAAACTCTGCCCTACCACGAAAATGTTATTACTCTTGATAAAACAAGAACAGATAAATGGGGCTTAAACATTTTATCGATGGATATTGAGTACAAAGAGAATGAGGTGAAAATGAGAAAAGATATGTTGAATGATGCGATTGAGATGTTGGAAGCTACTGGTGTAAAAAATGTAAAGGGTCGGGATGGGGATGGGACCCTCGGTAGGGGAATTCACGAAATGGGCTCTGCCCGGATGGGTAGGGATGCTAAAACATCTGTGCTTAACAGCTACAATCAAATATGGGACGCTCCTAATGTATTTGTTACAGACGGTGCATTTATGACTTCCGCGGCTTGTGTAAATCCATCCTTAACTTACATGGCGTTTACGGCACGGGCCGCAGACTATGCTGTCAGCGAATTAAAAAAAGGTAATTTGTAATAATTTAATAAAACACTCAATATGGAAAGAAGAGAACTATTAAAAATGATTGCAGCGCTTACAGGTGGTGCATTTATTGGCGGTGAATTGCTAAATAGTTGTAAAAGCGGGCCAGATATTGGCGGACCTAAATTCAGCGAAGCAGATACTGCATTTTTAAATGAAGTGGCAGAAACTATTTTACCCGCCACAAAAACTCCTGGAGCCAAAGCAGCCAAAGTAGGTGAGTTTATGGTGGTGATGGTGAATGATTGTTACGACGATAAAGACCAGGTAATTTTTCATGCCGGCATTGGTAAATTGGATGAAGCCTGTAAAAAAGCAAACAGTAAATCTTTTTTGGAGGCTACGCCTGAACAAAGAACCAGCCTGCTTGTTGCGCTCGATAACGAAGCAAAGGAATATCAAAAAACCAAAAAAGCTGAAGACCCCGCTCATTATTTTACAATGATGAAACAGTTGACTCTATTTGGTTATTTTACTTCCAAAGAAGGCGCTACAGAGGCATTGCGTTATGTGGCGGTGCCGGGCAGGTATGATGGCGACTATCCCTATAAAAAAGGAGATAAAGCTTGGGCTACTACATAGTTATTCTGGCCTAAGAAACAATTATCCCCTGCAGGTAAAAGTGATACGCTTTTTTCTGTAGTTCCACAGTTTGCAATTTGTTTTGATAATGATGAAAAAAATCGCTGCATTTATATCCTTTGTTTATTTCATGCCATTGCTAATGATGTCGCAAACGGTTATACCATTATACAAAAACACCATACCCAATAGCAAGCCAGCTAAAGACGAGGAAAAAACAGAAATTTCAAATGGCATAATAATTATCAGCAAGGTGTCTGCTCCTACAATAAGTATTTTTCTTCCACCCAAAGAAATGGCTACAGGTACGGCCATAATTATTCTTCCTGGCGGCGGATATTCAATAGTTGCAGCCGGGCACGAAGGAACAGATATTGCAAAAAAGTTCAACGAAATGGGAGTGGCAGCATTTGTGGTAAAATACCGCATTCCTAATAGTGCCACGATGGTAAACCCAGAGACGGGACCCTTGCAAGATGTGCAGGAAGCTATTAAGACAGTTAGAGAAGGTGCTAAAGAATGGAATATCAATCCCAACAGAATTGGCATCATGGGCTTTTCTGCCGGCGGTCATCTTGCATCTACAGCCGGAACACATTTTGAAAAAGCGATTATCCCCAACCCCAATAATACAAGTCTTCGCCCCGATTTTATGATGTTGGTTTATCCTGTGATTAGTTTTACAGACAGCGTTACACACATGGGGTCTCGAAATAATCTGATTGGAAAAAATCCTTCCTTGGAAAAAATTAAGGAATATTCCAATGAGTTACAGGTAACACCAAAAACACCACCAACATTTTTGGTACATGCAAGCGATGATGATGCGGTTGTTCCACAAAATAGCATTGCATTTTATATGGCGTTAGTAAAAAATCATGTTCCTGCAGAAATGCATTTGTATGAAAGTGGCGGACATGGATTTGGATTGAATCTAAAAAATGCAAATGAACAATGGATGGAAAGGTGTAAAAACTGGTTGCAAAATCATGGCTGGCTTAGCA
>JBGSIG010000014.1:0-2718 GCA_041742655.1 Ferruginibacter sp.
CGGCACTGGTGCATCTCCCATCAGTTCAATAAAGCATGCTGGGTTGCCGTGGGAGTTAGGCCTTGCTGAAGCACATCAAACGTTGGTAAAAAATAAATTGCGCAGCCGTGTTGTACTACAAACTGATGGTCAGTTAAAAACTGGAAAAGACATCGCTATCGCAACCTTATTGGGTGCAGAAGAATGGGGTGTTGCCACAGCCGCATTGGTTACCGAGGGTTGTATCATGATGCGTAAATGCCATCTAAATACCTGCCCGGTTGGGGTAGCCACGCAGAACCCTGAATTGAGAGAACGTTTCACTGGTAATGCGGATCATGTGGTTAACCTCTTTAAATTTTTAACCGAGGAATTAAGGGAAATCATGGCCCAGTTAGGTTTTAAAACTATCAATGAAATGGTTGGCCAGGTAGATTGCCTGGAAACAAGGACTGGTATTGACCATTGGAAGTACTGTAAACTCGATCTGTCACCGGTTTTGTATAAAGAACCCGCCTCGATATATACCGGCCTTTATCATAAAGAAGACCAGGATCATGAAATGGAAAAAGTGCTTGACTGGCAATTGCTGGAGGCGGCGAAACCGGCGCTGGAAAATCAACAGAAAGTTTCAGCTTCATTCAATATAAAAAATATTGACAGAACATGCGGCACCATTTTATCAAATGAAATTTCAAAAAAATACAAGGCGGCAGGATTACCGGATGATACCATTCATTTTAAATTTACCGGTACGGCCGGACAAAGTTTTGCAGCCTTCAATACAAAAGGTGTTACCATGGAACTGGAAGGCGATGCGAATGATTATTTTGGTAAAGGGTTAAGTGGCGCTAAATTGAGTGTGTATCCATCTTCAAAAGCAACCTTTGTTCCCGAAGATAATATCATCATTGGTAATGTGGCTTTTTATGGGGCTACTTCCGGAGAAGCATATATAAGAGGCAAGGCCGGCGAACGGTTTGCAGTGCGAAACTCAGGCGCTACGGCGGTTGTAGAGGGTGTGGGAGATCACGGATGTGAATATATGACGGGTGGACGGGTGGTAGTTTTAGGTAATACCGGTAGAAATTTTGCAGCAGGAATGAGTGGCGGAATTGCCTATGTATATGATGTGAAAGGTAATTTTGAACTGAATTGTAATAAAGAGATGGTGGACCTTGATCCTGTAAGTGAAGAGGATAAAGACGAGCTATATCATTTAATTGACAATCATTTTAAAATTACAAAAAGTACTGTAGCGAAATTTGTTTTGGATGATTTTGAAAACCAGTTGAAAAACTTCGTCAAAGTATTTCCGAGAGACTACAAAAAAGTACTTGCGAAAATTTCAATGGCAGCAAAGGAAGCTTAAATGAAAATGAATTTGTGTCTGCTCCGGGAAGCTAAGAATTAAAAAAATAATTAACGATTAAACAAATTAATAATGGGCAAACCAACTGGGTTCTTAGAGTTTACAAGGGAACTCCCCGCAAAGCGTTCATCACAGGAACGGGTAAACGATTATAACGAATTTATAGAAAGGTATTCAGACGAAAAGTTGAACCAGCAATCTGCCAGGTGCATGGATTGTGGAGTTCCTTTTTGTCACAATGGATGCCCTCTTGGGAATGTAATACCAGAATTTAATGATGCAGTGTATCGCAAAAGCTGGAAAGAGGCTTATGAAATACTTTCTTCAACAAATAATTTCCCTGAGTTTACCGGGCGCATTTGCCCGGCTCCGTGCGAAACGGCCTGTGTATTGGGAATAAACCAACCTGCTATTACAATCGAGGAAATAGAAAGGCATATTATTGAAATTGCGTTCGATAAAGGATTTGTGAAAGCTCAGAAGCAAATATCACAGACAGGGAAAAAAGTTGCCGTGGTTGGAAGCGGACCAGCCGGGCTTGCCGCTGCCGCTCAGTTAAATTATGCCGGGCACTCAGTTACTGTTTTTGAAAGAGATGACGCACCGGGCGGACTATTAAGATATGGAATACCCGATTTTAAACTTGAAAAATGGGTAGTTGACAGACGTATAAAATTAATGGAAGAAGAAGGAGTGGTATTTGTTTGTAATGCTGAAGTTGGCAGAAGCGTTAGTATTAGTGATTTATTGAGGGAATACCAGGCAATTGTGTTGGCAGGCGGCTCAACCGTACCAAGAAATTTACCCATTCCGGGCCGTGAGTTAAAAGGAGTTCATTATGCAATGGAGTTTTTAAAACAGCAAAATAAGAGGGTAGCAGGTATAGATTTTACCGAAAAGGAAATTATGGCAACTGGTAAAAATGTGGTGGTAATTGGCGGTGGTGATACCGGCAGTGATTGTGTTGGCACCAGTAACCGTCATAAAGCAGCTTCTGTAACCCAGTTTGAATTATTACCGAAGCCTCCGGCAGAAAGAAATACTGTAATGCCATGGCCTACCTATCCAATGCTGCTGAAAACAACTTCTTCTCACGAGGAAGGTTGTGACAGAAAATGGGCGGTAGCAACAAAGGAGTTCATTGGTGATGAAAAGGGAAATCTAAAATCCATCATAATAGTTGACCTGGAATGGAAAGTGGTTGACCAACGTCCTGCCCAGTTTGTGGAAGTTAAGGGCAGCGAGAGAAAGCTTCCGTGCGAATTGGCATTGTTAGCCATGGGATTTGTGCATCCCGAACACGAGGGCCTTATTAAAGAGTTGGAAGTGGAATTGGATGACCGGGGAAATGTGCGGGCATCGGAAAA
>JBGSIG010000015.1:0-4284 GCA_041742655.1 Ferruginibacter sp.
CGCAGAAGTAAACCTGCTTTTTATTTGCAGCGGCGCATATTTTATATCCTCTACAATAACAGGCTGAGATTCTATCGAGGAAAATATTTCTTCGGCATCTCCCTCACAAAATATAGTCAGTTCCTTTTCGCATAAACGCAACACAATTTCAGGCACAAAAAAATGAACGTCCTTGAAACCTATTCCATCAAAATTTTCGGATAGCAATTGTTCAGTTTCGTTTTTCAGATCGTATCCAAAATGCCCAAACAGCCAATCATTTTGAGAGACACTAAATTCCTTTATCGCCTCAAAAGCATTACCGGCGCTAAGTTCCAGCCTTTTCTTACATCCAACTGCAACCAAACATTCAAATGCAGGTTTCTCAAAATTATAACTACTGTTATCTAATAAACAAAAAATGTTGAACGGCTTTAACCAGTTCAACATTTTTATTCTGAATTCTGTAAAATCAATTATTGTAAATAGGGTAGCTTTTTTCACTTTATTGATTTACGGCAGTACATGGCCCGCCGACATGTGCTCATGCGATCATTTTCTAACTGAAATCATCGTCATCGTCAAAACCGCCACTGTCACTATCAAGGTCATCAAAGCCAAGATCTTTAAAATCATCCTCTTCTTCATCTTTGGAAGATTTTTTACCTGCTGATTTTTTTGCCGCCGACTTAGGAACATCAAACTCATCGAAATCAGTATCCCACTCATCTTCGGTTTCAGTCTTTTCCCATTCATCTTCAGTTTCAACGTCATCTTCGTCGTCATCTTCGTCGTCACCTTTACTTTTCTTAGAAGAAGCCTTACCCTTTTTCGCAGGTTTTACATCTTCATCAAAATCATCATCATCTTCGTCATCATCCTTTTTAGATTTAGGAGATGCTTTAGCTGCTACTTTCTTTTCTGGAATCTCCTCTCCCGGAGCATTCTTTTTTCCTTTATCTAATTTGGTTGCCATAATAAAACTAGTTGTGGATGTAAATTTCTAATAGATTTTTAATTAGCCAAAAAAAAAAGCAATTATTTTTTTTTTATTTTGGCATTTAGGCCAAAATTATTTGGTCTCTTCCCGGCCCGTTGCTAATATATTTAACGGGAACTTTTAAGAATTTGTTTATATAATCAATGTATTGTTTCATTTTTTCGGGCAATGCGCTGTAGTCATTAATTGCTGTGATATCAGTTTGCCACCCCTCAAAATTTTTGTTCACCGGTTCAATCACTACCTTGTTCATTTGAAATGGTACGCAACTTGTTTCTTCTCCATTGATACTGTAGGCGTTGCAAATTTTTAATTCGGGTAAGGCATCCAGAATATCTGTTTTTGTCATAATTATTTGAGTAACACCGTTAATCATGCAGGCAAAATGCAGCGCTACAAGATCTATCCAACCGCAGCGCCTTGGCCTGCCGGTAGTTGCACCAAATTCACTACCTGTTTTACGAATTAATTCCCCCATATCATCGTCCAATTCTGTTGGAAACGGGCCGCTGCCAACCCGTGTGCAATAGGCCTTGGATACGCCGAAAACCTCCTTAATTTTTTGTGGAGCAATTCCTAAACCCGTACAAACTCCTGCAGAGATAGTGTTGCTGCTAGTAACAAACGGAAATGTGCCAAAATCTACATCCAACATACTTCCTTGTGCGCCTTCTGCAAGCACTTTTTTCCCCTGCTGAATTTTATCATTGATAAAATATTCTCCATTTACTATTTTAAAAGATCTTAAATTTTCAATAGCTTCAAAAAAGTCATCTTCCCAACTGCTTATATCCTCCAGGAAATTATAATTGTCTAGCAGTCGCTGGTGCTTTAATCGCAATTTAATATACTGAGAGGTAAAACTTTTATCAAGCACGTCTCCAACACGTAAACCGTTTCTGCCAGTTTTGTCCATGTATGCCGGGCCAATACCTTTTAAAGTGGAGCCAATTTTTTCGTTGCCCTTTGCTATTTCGCTTGCTTTATCCAATGCCCGGTGTGTTGGCAATATTAAATGGGCACGCTCGCTAATATAAAGACTTTTTTTATAGTCAACCCCCATTGCGGCAACTGTTTCACATTCCTTTTTCAGTGTTACCGCATCCAATACAACGCCATTGCCAATAAGATTCGTTATACCTTCATGAAAAATACCGCTCGGTATTTGATGCAACACTACTTTTTTGCCATCTACATACAACGTATGCCCTGCATTTGGACCCCCTTGAAAACGGGCAACTACATCATAATTTGGCGCAAAATAGTCTACTATTTTTCCTTTCCCCTCGTCTCCCCACTGAAGCCCTAGAATTACATCTACCATTATAAAATATTTTTATTCAATTTAAATTTTCATTATCCTTCCTTTTCAATTTGTTCAACCACGTCAATAATTAGCAACCTTCTGCTATCTTATTTTTTATTTCGGCGTAAAAATAAATTGAAATAATGCAACCACCTAAAATGAAATGCATTTGTTTGACAGATTGGGGAAATAAATGGTTAGTGCCAATAAAAAAACTGCAATTTTTTGTTGCAGTTTTCTAATGTATAATTTTTCTTTTTTAAGCTACTTTTAACATACTCATTTTACTTGTACTAAATTTACGCTGTGCGTATTCTAACGTTACCTCAAAAGTTTTTACTTTTTGAGAGGGTAGCTCATACATGGCATCGGTTAAAATACTTTCGCAAATACTACGTAAACCCCTTGCCCCTAACTTATATTCCAATGCTTTTTCAACCATAAAATCGTACACGGCTGTTTCAAAACTTAATGCGATGCCCTCAATCTCGAATAAATGTGTAAACTGCTTTATCAAGGCATTTTTTGGCTCAGTTAAAATATTTCTAAGCGTATCCGCATCTAAAGGATTCAGGTAGGTAATAACGGGCAAGCGGCCTAACAATTCAGGTATCAAGCCAAATTGTTTAAGATCTACGGCATTAATAAATTGCAAAAGGTTCTTTTGCTGAAACTCCTGCAATTCTTTATTTACGCTAAACCCAATGGCATGGGTATTTACACGTCGTGCAATTATTCTATCAACACCATCAAAAGCTCCACCACAGATAAAAAGAATATTCTGCGTGTTTACTTTTACCAATTTCTGTTCAGGATGTTTTCGTCCCCCTTGCGGCGGTACCAACACTTCGGCGCCTTCTAATAATTTTAACAAGCCCTGCTGAACGCCTTCGCCGCTAACATCTCGTGTAATAGATGGATTGTCGCTCTTTCTTGCAACCTTATCAATTTCATCTATAAAAACTATTCCTTTTTCTGCAGCAGCCACATCGTAGTTACATGCCTGCAACAGGCGGCTCAACATACTTTCTACATCCTCTCCAACATATCCTGCTTCGGTAAACACAGTTGCGTCAACAATAGCAAATGGAACATTTAACATCCGGGCTATTGACTTGGCTAAAAGTGTTTTACCCGTACCGGTTTCACCCACCATAATGATGTTGCTCTTCTCAATCTCCACATCATTGTCTGTTTTTTGATTCAACCTTTTGTAATGGTTGTATACTGCAACCGCCAACACCTTCTTCGCATCATCCTGGCCTATTACGTATTCATCTAAAAATTTCTTTATTTCTATTGGCTTTCTAACGGTTAATTTATGTGTGCCACCGCCTGCTCCCTGCTTTGAATCAGGGTAAATCATCAGTTCCTGCCCTATTATTTCCTGGGCGTGTTCTACGCAATTTTCGCAAATATGTCCTTCCTGGCCAGCTATTAAGATCTTTACCTCATCGCGGCTTCTGCCGCAGAAAGAACAGTGTAATGTTTGTTGTTTGGCCATTGTAACCTTTTAAAATCTATTTTTTAAGTAATTAAGACAGCAAAGATAACCAATTGACAGTTGTATAATAGACAATTGTAGACAGTAGAACGTTGCAGGAACAACAAAATTGTAAAAAATAACACTTCACTATGAGTTGGAAATAAGTAAAAGTGCAGGCCAGGCCTTTAAAATTACCTTGGTTTGCCATTTTGCACCTGGGTCAGGTGTTTCTGCAACATCTGTTTTAACTGGCGCTTTACAATAGCGCCCATAGTTTTACAACTCGTAAAGTAGTTACAGTTAAAATGTACATTCAATTCATCGCGTAACAATTTCACTTTTTAGTTTTCAGATATCTCGTCCTTAATCATAATGTTTATTAGCTCCATGATTTGCCTGCGGCTGGCTATCACACGATAAGCCATCGTGGTGCGCTCTTCGGCCTGGTACTGTTCAACCACCTCTGCGCTTAAGTTTTTCAATACCAACTCAACATACTCAAAATTTTCTTTG
>JBGSIG010000016.1:0-2272 GCA_041742655.1 Ferruginibacter sp.
AAAGCCGGTACCCAAAAACCTGTGAACTTCAAAAGAAGCACCAATGATTTTTTCGGTTATTTCTTTATATTTTAAATCTGCCATTGTATTACTCTGTGAAATCGTTTAGTCTTTAAAATCCGTGATTCATACAACAGGTAATTGAATAATAAATTCCGTTCCATCCCCTTCCTTTGTTTCAACTTTTATTTCTCCGCCGTGTGCTTTTATAAAATCATAACTCGTCTGAATCACGGATTGCCACGGATGATTTGATTTCACAGATTTATTCATCTTGATAAACTTTTATATTTTTTGATGTAGCCATTCTGTGTAATCCTTTAATCCCAATAATCCGTGATTCAGACAAAAGGCAAATGAATAATAAACGCACTGGCTTCTCCTTCTTTGCTCTCCACCTTCAGTTCTCCACCATGCGCTTTTACAATATCATAACTCAAACTCAATCCCAATCCGGTTCCCTGTCCCGTAGGCTTTGTGGTAAAGAATGGTTGAAATATTTTGTCAACAATATTTTGCGGAATGCCATTGCCATTGTCACTCACTTTTATTTCAATATGGCTGTTTGCCTTTTTTGTTTGAATAGAAACAACAGGCTCATATTTTTTTTCTCCAGGCTTTAAGCCTGCCTGTCCGGTAGGCAGGCTTTCAGCTTTAAGCCTTTCGGTTGTTGCGTAAAACGCATTGTTGATCAAATTCATAATAACTCTTCCTATATCCTGCGGAATAATATTGATGTTACCGATGCTGTTATCAAAATCAGTTTTTAATGTGGCGTTAAATGACTTGTCTTTTGCACGTAAACCATGATAGGAAAGACGTAAGTATTCATCGCAAAGCGCATTAATATCTGTTGGTTCTTTTACGCCACTGCTGCTGCGGCTGTGTTGCAGCATACCTTTCACAATGGCATCGGCACGTTTGCCATGATGATTAATTTTTTCTTCATTGTCTTTTATATCTTTTGCCAATACTTTAGCGTCATCATAATTTCCTTTGTTGATTACCTGCTCCAGTTCTTCGGCTAATTCTTTATTTACTTCCGAAAAATTATTCACGAAGTTTAGCGGGTTTTGAATTTCATGGGCAATGCCAGCAGTGAGTTCTCCAAGGCTGGCCATTTTTTCAGATTGTATGAGTTGTGCCTGGGTGGATTTTAATTCTGATAAAGTTTTTTGCAGCGCATCTTTTTGTTGCTCTAACTGCATATTAACTTTTTGTTTGTGCCTGTTGTTGCGATAGAGTATAAATGCAATTATTAGCAGTGCCGCCAGCCCGGCTAAAAGTCCATATAATTTTAACTTGTTTCGGTAAGCTGTTTTTGCATCTGCCAGTTCTTTTTGTTTTGCCTCTTCTCTTGCTATCAGATTTTGTATGATCTGAATATTATTTATACCAAATAAACTGTCTTTGGAGGCGGCCGCAATTTTAAAGTATTTAAGCGATGTGGCAGGCTGCAGAGAGTCATATAGTTCCGCAAGTAGGTTGCCTGAAAGCATAATGCCTTTTTTATATGAAATATTCTTGCTGTATTCAAATGCTTTCAACGCATAAAAAAGTGCTGAATCTCTTTTATTAAGTTTCAAAAACATGGTAGCAATAGACGAATATGTTTCTGAAGAGGTAAGTAAATCAACATTGTTGGCGGAGTATTGAAGTGCGAACCGGAAAAAGGAATCTGCTTTTTGATAATTGCCTCTTTTTACCTCAATAGTGCCTGCTGTGTGATAAGCATCTTGTATGATAGTAATATGAATATCTTTTTCTTCAATTGCCATACTAGCATAAAATGCAGCAGAATCAAGGTCATTTATTTTCTCGTATGCTTTTGCTAAGAACATGTGATCTGTGCCGATACTGATACTCTTATTTTCTTCATCAAGTTTTAATGCCTGAAGACTATAGAATATGGCTTTATTATAATTTTCCAGGTCAAAATAAACACCTCCCAGTCTTCTGTATGCACGGGCAATATCATATGGAAGATCATTTTCCTGAGCAATTTGAAGAGATTTAAAAAGAAGATCCAAAGCATCTGCAAATTTTCCCTGCTGGCTCATGATGCCACTTAAAGTTGACAAAAGGCGTGCCTCAAACATTGCAGATTTTGTTTGCTTTGCCAGTTGAATGCCGTCCTGGGTGTATTTTAATGCTGAATCAATATTTAAAACCTGGTAATTAAAACCGAGGCGGCCCATTGCACTTATGCGGGTGGAGTCGTTTTTTGCATTTGCAAGCTCGTACTTAATGCTGTCTATTTTTTTGCTATCCG
>JBGSIG010000017.1:0-4762 GCA_041742655.1 Ferruginibacter sp.
CAACACTAAAAGTTAGTCAGGATAATTTATGGTGCCACGATTGAAAAAAAAAAGACATCTTACATCAGACATTTTCAACACTAAAGATTATTCGGAGTAATAATAACAGTTACTCTCTTAAATCCTGCAGAAGTTAAAAAATTCTCCATAACTAATTTTGCTTTCGTTGCGGCCTGTTGCAATATGTTTTGTCTCAGCACTGTAATGATCAGTTTGTCTCTCAATTTTAATTTTACAGCCCTTGCTTCAGCATCAGTCCAGGTGCCGGTTTCCTCAAAAGTATCAAAGTCAAATGGGTTGATGATAACTTGTAGAATTTGCGCTTTTGGTAAAGTGACAGAGACAGAATCATCTTTTACAAACACATCTTTATCAGCCAGCTTTCCAAGGTCAATGCCGGCCAGCACTTTTCCTTTGCCGATCAGCACCAATTTCTTGTCCGAATATCTCAGGTCCGGAACATTCAACAAAGTAGGTACAACAGGGTTATTAAAAAGCGAGCCGCCTTTTATCACCTGGTCTACTACCACTTCATTGTAAGCCGTAATGGTTATAAGCTGGGAGAGTGCATTGATCTCTTTTATAACGATGGCCGTATTTTCAATTTCCATCGGTTTACTTTTAAACAGATCGCTAAAAGATGGTAACCAGTTAATGCGTTGAAATAAAAATATCACAGCCAGTACCAGCAGCAGCAGCATCAAATATTTTGTAACTGTTTTTCGCATTAATTTTTTGTGATGTTGGTATTGTCAAAATTGATTTTTATTTTTTCATAGCCAAGGCGATGTAAAAAATTATTTACAAACAAGGCTGCATTGCTTTCGGCAGTTTGTAAAATGCCGAGGTCTGCAATGCCGGCATTAATCTGCTGCTCTGCCTGTATGGCTAAGGCATTGCGTTCTTCACTGGTAAATGATTGTCTTAAAACATCTACTGCCGCATACTGTTCCACAATATCTTCCGGCTTAATGTTTACCGAAATCATTTTTGAGTGGGGTAGGGTGAGGGTAATATCTTTCCCGTCAATATTTACCTGTTCACTTTTAATGGCAGCGAGGTCGATGCCAGCGGTGAGTGTTGCTTTACAGCTCATCAATATTTTTCTGTCGCCTATTTTATACCATGTTTTATTGTCGTTGGCTTTTATTATTTTGGTCACTACATACTCTACTGTAGCCAGGTCATTCATTTGTTGCAATGCCAATACCTGTTTCAATTGCTTCTCTTTTTTATTGCAACCCATGCAAAGTAAAAGCACTAACAAAACCGGGCTATATTTTTTAAAAAACATGACTGCAAAATAGTTACTAAATCTTGATTGTACCCTAAAATCTGTAAATTTGCAGTCATGAAAAAAGTAGCTGTAATAGTGGCCGGCGGAAGCGGCACCAGGATGAATAATAAGTTACCCAAACAATTTCTTTTGCTGGATGGCAAGCCAGTGTTGTATTATACCATTAATACCTTTTTGCAATCCTATGCTGATCTTTCAATAATACTGGTACTTCCCGAAGAATATATTGCCGCAGGGCAGGAAATAATCGACGCATTTTTTGATTATAAGCGAATACAGATAACCGTCGGGGGAAGAACAAGATTTCATTCGGTGCAAAATGGTCTGGCTTTGGTAGATGACGAATGCATGGTGTTTGTGCATGATGGCGTTAGATGCCTGCTGACAACCGATCTTATACAACGCTGTTATGCTGCCGCCATTGATGTAGGCTCTGCAATACCCGTGGTAGATTGTAAGGATAGTGTGCGTATTCTTAAAGGAGACGAGAATGAAGCCATCGATCGCACAAGAATAAAACTGGTACAAACACCGCAAACATTTCACAGCAAAATATTGCTGCCCGCTTTTAATATTGACTATAAGGATAAATTTACCGACGAAGCCAGTGTGGTAGAGGCTTTTGGATTAAAGGTAAATTTGGTAGAAGGCGAGGAGAATAATATTAAAATTACCCGGCCTGTTGATATAGCGCTGGCGGAGCAGATTTTGACTTTGCTGTAACGCTGCATTTATCGTTTGAACCACTGCATCCAAAATGGTAATTTATTTAGTTTTAATCCTGTATATTTTTCTTCTCTTGCTCCAAAACTGCTGTAAAAAAATGCCAGCTTAGGAAGGTCGCTTCCCTCAAAATCAAGCAATAAATTCTGCCCTGCATGGTCTTTAATAAATGCTTTGATCAATGCATGCGATGCGCCAATTGTTTTACCATTGGGGTGATTGCCCACTAAAATATAATAGGCTCTATTGTGCGAAAACAAAAATGCAGCCGATGCAACAAGTTCTCCATTGGGCATATAAATGCCGTACGTGATAGCTTTTTGCTGTTGCTGAAGTTGATGGAATAAATTTTTAAATTTATTGAAATCTTCCACTGCTACAGGAGAGAAGTTTTTTGATTGATCTTTTGCCAGGGCAATAACCTCCCCAATATCAATATCTTTTTTTACCACACAATTTAATTGCGCTGTTTTTTTAATGTTGCGTTTTGTATTGTCTCTGAAGTTTGCAAATAAATTTTCGTAACTATCATTTAAGGGTAAAACATAATTCAACCTTTCGTATAAGGAAAAATTATTTACCTGGCTAACTGGCGGATTAAAATAGTTTGCATGGTTAAGGTAAATATCCCAGTATTTGAATTTTGCGGGGATAGCATTTAAAAAATCGTTGACCAAAAAAGCATTGAGTTCAGCGCCGAAAACGCCCAGGCTTGCAGTAAAAAAAGGTTGATACAAATAGGATATGCCATATTTTTTGTTCCACGTTAGCGGCATCACTGCTTCATAATCATTTAGCACAAGCGCATCCCAATTTTTGGCCATTGCATCAAGGTAAAAAGAATACGCATACACCAAACCGTTGGAAGCTCTGTCAATACAGGCATCCCATTTTAATTTATCAATGTATTTATATGGTGTATAAATTACAGCCATTTTTAAAGAGCAAGTTGGGGCAATATACTTTTCAATTTAAAATTTTGTATGTCAATGCTAAATGAAATAGTTTTTATGAAAGTGTTTTCAGGGGCGGTTGATTTAAAATAATCCCTATATACCTTGCTGTAGAATATTGGTATATAAACCTTCACCACCTCTTTAAATAACGACAACTGTAAACCGGCGTCGTACACAATTCTGCCCGTGGTAGCATTCGTTTCCCACGAATCGGCGTAGGTGCCTACATCCAGGAATACCCTTAACGGAATTTTAAACGGCAACACCTTTGGAATGTCTGTCGTAAAATTAATGGCCATTAACCAATCATCAGATTTTCCAATCTTATCGTTTAGTAGATCGGTTCTTACTTTAAAAAAACCATCCCTGTTCATGATCTGCTGAGAAGGTAAGCCTGTAAATTCATTTCTCCCAATAAAATAATCACTGTAGGTATAATCTTCTTTTCCGTTGGGGCCACTCAAATTTAAATGATAGGCATCTGTTTCATATTGTTTTAAAAACGTTTCTTCACCCAGGTAGAAAAATTTGCCCGCAAAAAAACGAATATTCAAACCGCCACTTTTTGCATAGTTCAAATAATAGTTTGCGGTAAAAGCAAATCGTAAAAAGTCGCTGCCCTGGTCGGCCTGTAGCTGGTAATTGTATGGGTACAGCGTCCGGTTGTTTTCAACTACAAACTTTAGTTGATTTATGTAAGTGCTGGCCGTTGGAAAACTGATATCGTTTTTTTGGTTAATGGTATCTCTTTTAAAAAGTAATTGTTGCTGATTAATAAAAAATGTTTTCCATTGTAAAAATTTGGTGACATGGCTCAGCGGATCTTTGTTGGCAAAAGTATATTTTACCGAAGGGGCAATTTTGATGAAACGTAAAATGGTTTTTTTGTTTACTGAGTCAGTAAACTCATTGTCGCTAAAGGTTTCGCCAGCCAATATCAGTTCCATTTTTTCGCCATTTTTACCGGGATACCAATGATAGCTCAACCTGCCCAAACCATTCAAATGCCCGCTGCCGGTAGCATACATAGGTGCCAATAGAAATTGAAATTTTTCAGCAGGCAACGTATAATTGTGTATCAAAACACCCAGCATAAATTTATCGTATACATTGGCACCAATGGCAGGCGCCACAAAAATATAACGATGTTTATCTGTGTTGTTAAAACTAAAGAAAGCTTTTAATTTAGTGTCTTTTTTCACGGGCTTTTGCGGCAGACTTCCTTTTACATTTAGTAATTCAAATGCGGAATCTACATTTTTGCCACTTACATCTTCAACTACTTTTTTAAAATCTTCGGGGTAAGGATGCTTAAACTGCCAGCGCTGAAAAAACTGCTGCATGCAACTGTCGAACATTTTTTTACCCAGGGTGTTTTCAAGCAGTTGCATCCATTCGCCTGCTTTATAATAAGCAATTGTATTGTAATTTATTTCACTAAAATTTTCAGAAGCAGTTGAAATAGGTTGATCTTTTTGAGTAGCATATAAATTGGCCGCATCATATTGTTCTATATCAGCCGGCATCCTGCTTTCAATAAAGCCAGGCTTCTTTACATTCGCTTTGGTGATATTACTACCGGAACTATAATACCGGTCATCGTAAAAAGTATTGATGCCTTCATCCATCCACGGGTAGGCTCTTTCATTGGTAGCAATGATTGCGTAGTTCCAATTGTGGCCAACCTCGTGCTCAATAGTGCTTTCTAAATTAGCTTCACTCTGCACAGGTGAAATAGAAGTAATGGTTGGATATTCCATACCACCGGAAAATCCCATTTCGGCGC
>JBGSIG010000018.1:0-4126 GCA_041742655.1 Ferruginibacter sp.
GCCATACCAATAGCAAGCCCCCCAATATTTATTGCACTGTAGCCTTTATTTTTAATAAGATTTCGCCAGGCGATTGTGAAATAATTTTTTATCATAATTTTTTTGTTTAGAATGCCTGTTTTTTTATGCCTTCCTCTGGGGTTGCCAGGTCGACTATCTTTTATTTTTATTGCGATGTTTTCAAGACCTCATCACCCTCCCTCTTCTCCTGTACTTCGGCTACGCTCAGTAGAGAAGAGGCGGTGCTTCATACCATCACCAAACACTTTATCTTCCAATTCAACTTAAGTTCATTAATCCACAATAACACTAACAGTCCGCTACTCAGTAAAGACTCCAAATTTTTGAACTCTTGCCTTGTCCCTCCCCTTCGGGGTTCTCTGCAAGAGAACCAACGTAGTTCAAGGAGGGGCCGCTTATTATTCCGTTCTCAAACTCATTATCCCGCAAAGGCGGGATCTCCGCACTTACATCCTTCAGGTTATTCACTTCGTAAAGCTGCGACCGGGTTTGCAATTGCTGCCTTTATGGCCTGGAAACTTACAGTTGCAAGGGTTAGTAATAAAGCGCCAATAGCCGCTATCATAAATATCCACCAGGAAATATCTGTACGATAAGTGTAGCGTTGCAGCCACTCATGTAAAAAATACCACGCAAGCGGAATAGCTATTATGCATGCAATAATTACCAGCAGCACAAAATCTTTTGATAACATTTGCCAAACTTTAAATATGCTTGCCCCTAATACTTTTCGTACACCAATTTCTTTGGTACGTTGTTCTTCCACAAAAGAAGCAAGGCCAAATAAACCAAGGCATGAAATGAAAACAGCCAATACAGCAAAGAAGGTGGAAAGATTACCAATACGTTCTTCATCAGAAAATTTTCTTGCATACTCATCATCTGTAAACTTATATTCAAATGGGCTTTCTGGATTGTATTTTTTAAATATGGTTCCAATTTTTGCCAACGCAGCAGTTTTACTGACGGTGGGTTTTATACGCACTATAATAACACTGGCCCAACCAGGATCCATTGCAAAAATTGTTGGCTGAACAGGTTCGTAGGGAGACTGCATCACCATATCTTTTACTACACCAACTACAGTGTATGACTTATCATTCCATTTAATAGTTTTACCCGTTACATTTTTTAGGCCCGTAAGTGTTACAGCAGACTCATTTAATATAAGTGCAAGTGTGTCGGTACTAAAATCTCTTGAAAAATCACGCCCTTCTTTTACCTGCCATCCGATAGTTTTACCAAAGTCCCATGTAACTCCGATTGTACCAAACAATGGTAAAGTAGTAGGGTCTTTGCCTGCCCAGTCAAAGCCCACCTGGTTCGACCATACAGCTGTTGCAGGACTGGAAGATTGCGCCATATTTTCTACTGCACCTGTTGAAATAAGATCATTGCGTATTGCCTCATAATGGCCATACAAATCAGGTGTATTCATATCCACTGTTATCAAACCTTCACGGGTATAACCAACAGGCCGGTTTTTAGCAAATTGTATTTGCTGGTAAACGATAATAGTTCCGATGATAAGGCCTATGGAAATTGTAAACTGTACCACCACCAATACCTTACGAGGTATAGCAGCATACCTGCCCACACGGAAAGTACCTTTCAATACTTTGATAGGATCAAAGCTGGATAAATAAAAAGCCGGGTAACTTCCTGAAACGATCCCTGTAAAAAAAGTAAACCCAAGTATGAACATCCAAAACACCAGGTTGCCACCGGGCAATTGTATTTGTTTATCTGCCAAACCATTAAAGAATGGCAGCGCCAATGCAGCAAGAACAATAGCTAATATTAGTGCTAAAAAAGCAATTACTATTGATTCGGTTAAAAACTGTTTTATCAATTGCGTGCGTAAGGAACCTACTGTTTTCCTGATGCCCACTTCTTTTGCACGCTTTTCGCTACGGGCTGTAGACAGGTTCATAAAATTGATGCAGGCCAGTAACAAAACAAATACGCCGATAATACCAAACAACCATACAAACTCAATGCGCCCGCCAGAAAGTTTTCCATTTTTAAATTCATTGTGCAGGCGCCAGTTGTCCATTGGCTGTAGAACGAGTTCTTCCTTGCCATCCTGCGCTTCCTTTAAATGCACCATTGACGCATTCTTAATTTTTGCAGTTGTTTTATCAAAATCAACGTTGTCGTTTATTTCTACAAATGCCTG
Source organism: Ferruginibacter sp. (assembly GCA_041742655.1). Lineage (GTDB taxonomy): Bacteria > Bacteroidota > Bacteroidia > Chitinophagales > Chitinophagaceae > Ferruginibacter. The sequence continues at coordinate 2,201 of JBGSIG010000018.1, forward strand.
GAAAGAATGGTTGCCCCATTGTTCCATTGATCTTTTTAGCCAGGTTTCGGTGGTTATATATTTATCCCACGATAGTAAAATTTTTGTGTCGTTAAGGGTAGAGTTGCGGGGTAAATCTTCATACACACCGGCAATCTTATAGCTATCCTTATTATCTAATTTTATTACTTTGTTAATGGGGTTCTCATCATTAAATAATGTTTTTGCCACAGAGGCACTTAATAAAATGGTTGAAGGATCTGTAAGCGCCTGGTCACTTCCTTTCAGCATTTTAAAAGAAAACATTTTAGGAAAAACCGGTTCAACCCACATGCCTTCCGCACTTATTTTCTTATCGCCTACCGTAATGATGTGGCCGAAGTTCCATGAAGCCATGGAAACATTTTTAAAATCACTTCCATATTTATCTCTTAGTTCGGTAGCCAGGGGCATGGCAACTGCCGGGCCGGTTCCGGTATTACCATTAAAGGTCTGTGTGGTCATTACCTGTGCAAGCTTGTCATGATTTTTATGATACGTATCAAAACTCAATTCATCCCATATCCACAATCCAATTAATATAGCTACGGCCATACCTGTTGCAAGTCCGACAATATTTATTGCCGAGTAGGCTTTATTCTTTAACAAATTTCGCCATGCGATTTTGAAATAATTTTTTAGCATAAATAAGAAGTTTACCCCCATCCCCTCCCGATAAAAATCGGGACGATGTACCGGGGAGTTATTTGATGACTCTATTTTTTTCTTGAAAAGAACACTTGAATAAATTCTTTTCGATTATAACAAACGCTTTGAATAACTCTCCGCCGCGGCGGAGAGTGGGTTATTCCGTCCTCAAACTCTTCACCGGGTTAGCGACAGCGGCTCGTACTGCCTGGAAACCTATTGTACAAAATGCTATCACCGCAGCAAGTATTCCTGCAATGGCAAACATCCACCATTGAATATTTATCCTGTAAGAAAAACTCTGCAACCAATTGTGCATGGCAAACCACGCTATCGGAAATGCAATAACACAGGCTATTACAATCAGTTTTGCAAAGTCTTTTGATAACAGAAATACAATTTGTAAAACTTTTGCGCCCAACACTTTTCTAATACCAATTTCTTTTATCCGTTGTTTTGCAAATAAGGAAATAAGCCCAAACATGCCCATGCACGACATGATAATGGTGAGCATCGCAACAAAATTGGTGGTTGTTAATATGCCATCAATCAACGCGTATTGTTTACTCACAAGGTTGTTCATCCATTCTATTTTGAGCGGCCGGCGGCCGGGCATTGTTTTAAAACCTGCAGCTAATAGTTCTGCCAACTCACCGGAATGATTTCCCTGGGTGCGAATGCTGAGATACGCATTATCACCCAAACCCGCTTTACCGCCATACCAGTGTATTAATGGTTCAATGGGGTTCTGCATATCCTGGTAATGAAAATCTTCCATCACGCCCACAACCGTATACAAATCTTCACTCCCTTTTGATTTCAATTGTTTGCCTACTGCTGTCGCCCATCCAAGTGCGTTCATGGCTGTGCGATTGATCATAATTGATTTACCTTCTGAAGCTGAAAGTGCGTCTTCAAAATCTCTTCCTTCAATCACCGGGATTTTATACGTGGTGGTGAAACCTGCATCAGCACCGGCATGGCGCATGTTAACTTCTCTGTTCGTTAACGGATCGATGTAAGAATTAAAATTTTGCCAGTAGGCAGTAGGTATCACAGAATTGGTTGAAACTGCCTTTACATAAGGTTTCGATTTCAATTGATTTAACAGCGTAGTAAAATGTGTTGCTGCTGCTTCCTGATTTTTAAAAGCAAGGTCGAGCTTTACAATAGTTACATCATCTTTATTAAAACCAAGCGACGCATTCTTCATATACTCTACCTGCCTGTTCAAAATAATGGTGATGCAGATAAATACAA
>JBGSIG010000019.1:0-2434 GCA_041742655.1 Ferruginibacter sp.
GCCCTGTCACGGCGGAGGTCGCGGGTTCGAGTCCCGTCCAGTCCGCTGGAAGTGTAAAGTGCTTATAATCAATGAATTATAAGCACTTTTTTTTGTTTAATATAACTTTTCGCCATACTCCAGAAGCCTTTCGATTACTACCACAGGAGCCATGCGCAGCCTATACAATCTCTAACTTAATTACTACAAAGTAACAATTTCCACAGATCAACATTTGATGATGAAAATGTCAAAGATTTGTCTCTCCAAATATTACCCTTGGCTCATTAAATGTTTATGATGCCAATAAACAACGAATAACAACTGAAGCTTTGGTTGAAAAAAATTATATCGGAGTGGAGTTATCAAATCAATTAAAACAGCGGATGAGTCAGCAGCCTAAAACAGTATCGTCACAAACACAAGAAAGTGAACAAAAACATGACGCTACGCAATCACAGAAAGTTGCGCAAAAGCAAAAAAATGAAGAACCAAAAAAAAGCAAAGTAGAAAGCAGAAGGTAAGTTAACTATGGATTTTAATGAGCCATTATATGAGTTTATGGATATCATAGGGGAGGATCATCGAATTGGTCCTTCCCATATTAGTTTATACATGGCCATTCTGCATCTTTACAAAAAGCAAGAGTTTAAAATGCCGGTTTCTGTATATAGCCGTGATTTAATGAAGCAGGCTAAAATATCCGCCGTAGCTACTTATCACAAATGTATCCGGGATTTAAAGGAGGCTGGGTATATAAATTACGTACCTTCTTGTAATCCGGTAATTGGGAGTTTAATTTATTTAGTGAAATGATTGCATAATAGATAAATGTAATTCAGAGGTCTGGAATTGTGTTTTAGAGAGGTACGAACCAAACTCAATAACCAGTTTTTTTATCCGTTGCAGTTCTCCTGCCTTACCGCCGCAGGCGTTAAAAAAGTAAGCCAGGTGTACTGCAACGGGTCTTTACAATTTCTTAAAGATTTCTTTAGTTAGTTATTTTTATTTGTCTGGTTATGCTTTTTTGTAGCGAATGACTGAAAGCAGCTATCGATGTAATGAGCAATGGATTTCAGGTATGTGCCAAACTTTGAAGGTGGGCATTTAGTAAAGCAAAAGTTTGCCATACCTGAATTGGGGCAAGGGTGCGAATGGAAGCGATAAGTCTGTCTTGAAGGAAGTAGTGGAAAAGATGCATACCGGAATTTTCATTGTAAGCACCTCTTACGAAGTATGAAGGAAGTGATGCGGAAATCTTTACAAGTATTTAATTTATTTCTATCACTAATACCATTTCCGTAAGGGATTGAAAGGAAATCCTTCTGTTAAGAAGATTGTGGTGTAAAGCCCGACCGAAGGGAACGGTAAAATTTCTTTCTATATTTTCATCAATCGGCGAAACATTTTCTTACAAATTAATTTGGAATAGCGAGTCAGCGTTAACTATTTAATGAAGCTTACTGGGAGAAATACTACTATTTGGCAACTCTGTATTCATTGTATTGTTGAACCTTGGAATAAAGCGCAGTCATTTCAGCCGAAATTATTTTTTTACTTTTCAACCATCAACAGATTAGTGAAATATATTTCTGAAGTTAACAAATAAGTTCGAATTATATAGGCTTGTTATTGGTTCGTTTTTTTTGTCATTTACATACACCAAAACATCTCCTAATTCGCAGTCTAAGGCTTTGCAATGATCTCAATTTATAGAGATAAGTTGGTAACACCACATTTTTATGCACGACTCGAGCGAAGCGAGCAGAAATATAGTTAAAACACAGCAATACCTTCTCTACTTATTTTATCACTTAGATTTATAGCACTATTGAAATTACAGAAGTTGCTGCCTTAAGTGCAAAGTGCATTAAACGTCGGGGTTTCAGGGATGTAGCATACTATATCACTCAGATTTATAGCACTATTGAAATTACAGAAGTTACTGCCTTAAGTGCAAAGTGCATTAAAGGTCCGGGTTTCAGGGAAGTAGCATACTATTTTTTAGTAACTGAAGTGAAAACCCAGGTACAGAAATTGGTACACTTACTTACAGTTTAATAAAGCCATTATCGTTCTATCTTATAATTATTGCAATTCCGATACCTTTACTAATCATACAATGTTTTTCTGATGGAAAATATCATGGACACATCAAAACCCGATACAACAATTAAATGTTGGGTTGATTTGTATTCAGACAAAATGTACACTTGGGCTTTTTATAAAACCGGTAGTGTAGAAATTGCCGAAGACCTGGTGCAGGATACTTTTTTAGCTGCCTTTCAATCCATCAGTAAATTTGAGGGCAAAAGCGAACCTAAAACCTGGCTTTTTGCTATTCTTAACAATAAAATTGCTGAACATTTCAGGAAGCAGTTCCGCAACGCCACCCTTTCGGAAAGCCAGTATAGCACCTCATTTTTTGATACCCTTTTTGATGCCAACGACCAAT
>JBGSIG010000020.1:0-1889 GCA_041742655.1 Ferruginibacter sp.
ATGGGCAAGTATGGGGAAGAAGGCGATAAGCTGATTTTTAAGATATTAAACAACGGCATCAGTGATCCTAAAAATATCGAAAAATCAACTGCAGGTTTTCAAAAAGTACTGTCCGGCAAAAGCAGCAGCGACCTTACGGAACGAGCTTTAAAATATGACCTTACAATTCCATTTGCAAGGCATGTAGCTATGAACCATGGCAAACTAACGTTGCCATATAGACGCTACCAGATACAACCTGTGTGGCGGGCAGACAGGCCGCAAAAAGGACGCTATAGAGAATTTACACAATGCGATGTTGATGTAGTAGGAAGTACTGCATTGCTGAATGAAGTAGAGCTTTGTAATATTTACCACGCTGTATTTGTTAAGCTGGGACTGTTGAAGTACGAATTAAAAATTAACAGCCGAAAAATTTTAACTGCACTATCCATTTTATGCGGCGATGAATTGAAACTGATTGACATTACCATTGCCATTGATAAGCTGGATAAGATTGGGATTGAAAAAGTAAGGGAAGAACTATTACAGCGTGCATTAAACGAAACGCAGGTGGCCATTATCGAAAAATATTTATCAATCAATGGAAGCAATGAAGATAAATTATTAAAAATTACAGCATTACTCGGACATATTGAAATTGGGAAAAAAGGTATTGAAGAACTTACTTATTTATATCAGCATTGCAGCAATACAAACTTGCAAATTGATTTTACCCTGGCAAGAGGTTTAAACTATTACACTGGTATTATTTTTGAAGCAAAGGCGCCAGCGGAGGTAAAGATGGGCAGTATAGGGGGCGGCGGAAGGTACGATGATTTAACAGGTTTGTTCGATGTGCCCGGCATTCCGGGAGTTGGAATTAGTTTTGGCGTAGACCGGATTTATGATGTTTTGGATGAACTGCAGCTGTTCCCCGAAGCGATAGAAACAGGCACACAGGCTATTTTTTTTAATATGGGCGAAAAGGAAGCTACATTTGCTTTTTCCATTATGCAACGGTTGAGGAGCAATGGCATATCCAGCGAACTATACCATGAGCCTGTAAAAATTAATAAACAATTCAGCTATGCTGAGAAAAAGAATATTCCATTTGCGGTAATAATCGGCAGCAATGAAATGGAACAAAATTATTGCATAGTCAAAGACCTTTCAAAAGGCAGCCAGGAGCAAGTGGATTTTGATAAGTTGGTTGACTTTTTCAACAGATAAAAAAGGATATTAAAATATATTTTCGCACAACTAAAAATACAATTTATGCAAATGCGTTTTTTACAACTCTCTATGTTAGCGGCAGTAATTTTGCTTGCTTCCTGTGGCCAATCAAATACCCTGGGCAAATTGATTCCTGCGGATGCCTCCGTGGTAATTCATGTTGACGGAAAAGCATTATCAGCAAAATTACCTTGGGAAGAAATAAAAACTAATCCGCTGTTTAAAGACGCCGAAAGTGATAACAGTATTCCCGAGGAAATGAGAATGGTGTTTAGCAATCCCGATAGTTCCGGCATTGATATCAAGTCTGATTTTATTTTCTTTGCAAGAAAAGACACTACCGGTGGCTATGCGGTTTTTGAAGGTGGTATAAAAGATGAACAACTGTTTAAAAAATTCAACAACCAATTTACTACAGGTGGTGCAAACAGTGCAGCAGATGGGGTAACTTTCATCACCAAACCAACATTTTGCGTGGGGTATTCAAAAGAAAAATTTGTGTATCTTTTTGACGTGCCTCAAATGGCACAAATGGATGCGCTGACAAAAAGAATGCAGCAGGATTCTATTGACGTTGCACCGACCGTAACTAAACGAGACCTTGATGCGGCCTGCAAAGCAATTTTTGCATTGAAAGAATCTAACAGTTTGGCAAAGAATGAAAAATTTGGCAA
>JBGSIG010000021.1:0-3466 GCA_041742655.1 Ferruginibacter sp.
TTGGAAAATTAAATTGTCTTATGATATTAAAATCTGTCATGCTTTTTATTTTTTAATAGAAACACGGATGAAAAGGATTTGGGCGAATCTTCACCGATTTTTAAGACTGATATGTTTCATATTCTGTTTCAAATAACCGAAGTGCTAAAAACGACTTAACGCCCGTCCGAACGGATATTCATCCGGGCGGGCCTTAACGGCAAAAAATCTTTAAATTATTTCCAAATACCTTTTTAATTCCCAATTAGTAACCACTTTTGAAAATTGCCGCCATTCCCATTCCCTTGTTGCAACAAAATGTTCAACAAATGCTGCACCAAATAGTTGTTTTGCAATCGGTGATATTTTCATTGCCTGCGTAGCTTCCCACAAATTTTTTGGCAAGGTTCCATTCTTCGTGTCTGCATAGCCGTTACCTACGGTTGCCGGTGTTTTTAATTTTAATTTATTGCTGATGCCATACAATCCTGCAGCAAGGCAGGCGGCCATTGCCAGGTAAGGGTTACTGTCGGAACCTACTACCCTTGTTTCTAATCTTGTTGAACTGCTGCCTGTCGGCAAAGCACGTAATGCCGTAGTGCGGTTATCTATTGCCCAGGTTAATGTTGTTGGAGCCCATGCACCTTCTACCAGGCGCTTATAACTATTAACCGTTGGTGCAAACATCGGCAGAATAAAGGGCAGGCAAGCCAATTGGCCAGCCATATAATTTTCCATTAACGGGCTGATACCCGTTGCCTTTTTCTTATCGTAGAAAAGGTTTTGTTTTTTTTCTTTGTTCCATAAACTCTGGTGAACATGTCCGCTGCAACCGGGTAAATTTTCATTGAACTTAGCCATAAAAGTGGCGATCACTCCGTGAATATGCGCAATCTGTTTTACACCGCTTTTAAAAAGAACTGCCCTGTCTGCTGCCTCTAAAATTTCTGAATAAGCAATAGCTGCTTCATATACACCCGGACCTGTTTCGGTATGCAACCCTTCAATGGGTACACCAAATTTTTTAAGCAGATCAAACAGGTCATTAAAATAATCATTCTTTTGCCCGGCACGCAACATGGAGTAACCAAACATTCCATGAGTCATTGGTTTTACATCACGGAATTTTCCGGCATATAATTCATTAGTATTATCCACCAGGTTAAACCATTCAAACTCCTGAGAAAAATACGGCGTATACCCGTTATCGGTAGCTTGTTTAATTAATTTCTTTAGTAAACTACGTGGACAAATATTCAAATCATTTCCTTTACTATCCCGGAAATCTGCCAGGAAAAAGGGAATATCATTTTCCCAGGGAACCTGCCGAAATGTATCCAGGTCAATAACTGCCGTAGCATCCGGGTAGCCGGAATGCCATCCTGTATATTCACTATTGTCATAGGCAACATCAGCCGCATCCCAGCCAAACACCACATTACAAAACCCAAAACCTTTTTCAACGATGGAAACAAATTTATCGAAGCTGATCATTTTTCCCCGCAGAATACCATCGATATCAGTAATGGCTAGTTTTACTTTTTCAGTATTCTGTTCAGCCAGTTGCTGCAGTAATTTATCAGGAGATAATTGTTGACTGACCATTTCTTTTACGTTTTACAATAAAATGAAACCAAATATAAGCAAGTGCCAGTATAGCAAAAAAGATGAGCGATAATTTAATATTGAGGGTGATCATCGCAACCATAGAAACAATAGCAATCACTAAAGCCGTGATCGGAAAATAAGGATACAACGGCACACGAAAAGGGCGCTCCAGCTCAGGCTCTTTTTTCCGCAATACCAATACCGCTATCATGGCAAAAATGTATAAGAGGATAGCGCCAAAAACAGCAATCGTAATAATATCGCCGGTTTTACCTGTAAACAATGCTATGATGCCAATGACCATATTTAATAGTAAAGCATTCGCTGGTGTTTTAAACCTCGGATGTATTTTTCCAAACACTGTTGGAATACAACCTGTTTTACCAAACTCATATGTAGCACGGCTTGCAGCCAGTATCAATCCATGAAACGATGCAACCAGTCCCATTAAACCAATCGTTATCAATAAATGATATAACCAACCGGTGGTGCCTGTAATCTGTGATAAAGCCATCGGAAGTGGAGAATCTGATGCGGCTGCGCCAGGTGTTGGATATACCACTTTCTCCCAGCCGCCAACACCAACAGATGAGATAAATACCAATGCACATAGGATGATCAACGTAATTAATGCAGAGCCAAAACCCTTCAATACATTTCTTTGAGGGTTCACGGTTTCTTCGGCTACGTTGGCCACGCCTTCCAGGCCAAGAAAAAACCATACTGCAAACGGGATTGCTGCCCAAACACCTTTCCATCCATTAGGAAACGCATTTTGGGTAAGATTCGAAAGTTGAAAATGTGGCAAAGTAATTCCACTAAATAACAATAATTCAAATACTGCAAAGGCAGTAATAATCAATTCAAAAGTAGCGGCTGCTTTTATGCCAAGTATGTTCAATGCTGTAAAAAGAAGGTAAGCAACAATTGCAATGGTGATGACGGAAAATTGTGGAAAGAAAATATGAAAGTAAGCGCCGATGGCAGCTGCGATGGCCGGTGGCGCAAAAACAAATTCAATGATTTGGGCCATGCCGGCAATAAACCCCAAATCCTTTCCAATGGCCCTAGTGGCATAATCAAAAACGCCGCCTGCTTTTGGAATGGCACAAGCCAATTCGGTGTAAGAAAAAGTAAACGTGATGTATAGAATAATAATAAAAAAAGTGGCAATGGCAAGGCCCAATGTGCCACCAACGGGGAGGCCAAGGTTCCATCCAAAATACATCCCTGAAATTACATAACCAACCCCAAGCCCCCAAAGCATTAGAGGTCCGAGCGTTCTTTTAAGTTGAACTTGTGGATCCGGATTTCCTGGTAAAGGTTTATCGGCCATTGATTTTTTATTATACTTAAAGATAATCATGAATGGCTAAACCTCACCTTTGGTCTCCATAAACGTGATGTTGGTTATTTCTGTTTTATTACTTTATCAGATGCTCAATATTTTTCAATCAGGTCAAGTGTTTGTTCTTCCACATCGTCAGAGCTGGCCGCAAAGGTTATTTTCCTCGAACTGAGGAATAAAATAATCCACGCCACTAAAACACAACACGCCATTACCCCAGTCATAGGAATTGCAGAATGTGGGTTTAGCAAACCAACAGCCGCTGATGCCAATGCACCAATACCCATTTGCATGCCACCCATTAGTGCGGATGCGCTACCCGCAAGTTTGGTAAAGGGAGCCATCGACAATGCAGAGGAATTGGGGAAATTGAAACCCTGGCAACTTAAATACACAAATATTAAGGCAATAGTGCTGTATAAATTTAGCCAGCCAACGGCTGTTCCGGAAAAAAGCAACGTGCCTACAACTGTTTGTACAGTTAATGAGTACTTTACAATTTGTTGGCTGCTGTATTTTTTTAAAAGCCAA
>JBGSIG010000022.1:0-8047 GCA_041742655.1 Ferruginibacter sp.
ATATCTTGAACGGGCTATACAGTCCGCAGATATTCTTGATGTGAAATTCAACGATGTTAATTATGATTTGGATGAGCCCCGGGACACAACCTACTGGAGATACCTGCTGCTTTCCATCTCTGGTTATGAACTATATTTAAAAACTTATCGCGGCGGCTTTGAGGCAAGGAATGTAATGAGCCAACTTGTATTAAACGATCAGTTTCCAAGGTCTGTCATGTATTCTATCAACAGGTTGCACCGATATTTTGAGCGGGTAAAAAATGGCCGCAATACCCCGGATTTTAACGAAATAGATTTTATGATTGGGAAGTTAAAAAGTAACGTTAAATTTACAACCCCCGATTCAATTATTAGTGATGGGCTACACAAATTTTTAACTGAAATAAAAGAAAGCCTGTTCACCATTGGAAACAAACTGAATCAAAACTATTTTGCAAATACATAATTTTAATTTTCTGTAAAACAGTTCCATCAAATAATTAATAATATATATCACCGTAACATTAAAGATTAAAATTATATGCCCCGTTTTGTGATACACCATGTTACTCAATACACTTATCCTGAACCCGTACGTGACAGCGCTAACCAGATAATGCTTTTTCCGGTTAAGGATGAAAACCAGGAGGTGCTGAGCCAGCAACTGATTATTACGGATGAGCCGGCAGTGGAGATATTTACTGATTATTACGGGAACCAAATAGGGTCGTTCATGAACATAGCGCCGCACACTTCATTGAGGATCGATTCAACTGTTGCGGTTATTACAAAGTTCAGGGTTTTTCCGGCTGATGATGTTGCCATTGAAGAACAATGGAACCACTTATACCAGATAAGGCATGTTGTGCCATTTATAGATTTTTTAAAACAGGAAAATTTTGATGCATTGGATGAAATAAAAAAAATTGCTGACGCTGGATTTTATAAGTCAGTATCTGTTTTTGTAGCCGTGCAACAACTAACAGAATACGTATACCAGCACTTTCAATACATTAAAGGCATTACCAGTGTAGAAACAACTTTAGATGAAATATGGAAGTTAAGAGCAGGTGTATGCCAGGATTTTGCACATATGCTGATGGTGATGTTGCGCTTATTGGGCATTCCGGCAAGGTATGTAAGTGGCTATGTTTGTCCGCACGATAATGACCTTCGTGGCGAAGGCGCAACACACGCATGGGTAGAAGCCTATATTCCATTTTACGGATGGCTTGGCATTGACCCAACAAATAACTGTGTTGTAAACGACCGCCACGTAAGGCTTGCCATTGGTCGTAATTTTAGCGACTGCTCACCCGTTAAGGGCACTTATAAAGGAACCGCCAAACAAACGCTGGAAGTAGGTGTTTCTGTATCGCACGAAGATGGGAAAGAATCTAAACAATTGGTTCCTGTTTTAACTCCACAGGCGGTTACTGTACAATTAAATGAAGATGGTTCTCTCAATAATTCGTACCGTAAGTATATGGAAATGGTACAGCAGCAGCAACAGTGAGCCTTGATTATACAGTTCGGGCATTTTTTAATTGTCTGTTAGAAAACAGGTATCTATTTTTAGTAGTTGCCTTCTTCCGGAATAAATGTTTCCGGCAACCGTTCACTTTCATAACCGCATTTACCACATTGATACACATAATCAGGAGCTACCGCATAGCTGCCAAAGAGTGTGGTTATAATTGCGGTTAAAAAATTGGTTACGCCGGGCTTGGCTATAGAACTAAATTGATGGGCTCCACATTGCGGACAGGTGGCGGCATTTCGATATTCGTCGTCATATCGTTTTAGAATTTGGGCAACGACCTCCTCATTTTCTTTTCTTACTGCCAGTTTAATTCCGCCAATGGCGTTGGTTAATATAGGGTCCATTGTAACTGTCGCTTCATCTTTCAAATAGCATTCAATACCTTCTGAGCGTAACCGGCCCAATATTATGTTGGCTACAAAATAGCTATCAAACGATTTAATGGTTACCAAATCCATAATGTCAATTTTAGATTAATGCTATGTAATAAAAAAAGGAGTTGTTTAACTCCCTTCTATCTTTTTATCGATTATTACAATCGTTCATATAATTTTCTAAGCGTTGTTCGGGTAATTTGTTGTTCCCAGTTTTTACCCAATGCGTTTTCCCATAACGGTTTCATCCCAAGCGACACATCAATCATTTTGTCGAATTCTTCATCAGTTAAATTGGCACATATATTTTTAGGAATATCAATCTGGTTTTTTTCCACCATGTATTTAAATTCTTTCACGCCTTCCGGATAATAGTCGTGCAGGTGATCGAAAACAATGCAGTTACCAATACCATGCTTCGTTCCCAATAAATAACTTAAGCCATAACTAACGGCATGTGCCACACCCACCTGGCTGTAAGCAATGCTCATTCCACCGGCATAAGAAGCCATCATTAATTTATCATCACTTTCGGCATCCCAGTCATCTTTATTCACATATACGTCTCTACAAAGTTGTAATGCTTTTTCGCCATAGCTTTTACTGAATTCATTTAAATAAGTTCCCGTAAGGCTTTCAATACAATGAATATAGCAATCCATGCCGGTGTAAAAGCGTTGGTTAGCAGGTGCATTGGCTGTAAGTTCCGGGTCCAATACAATCTGGTCAAATGGTGTAAAGTCTGAGTTCATGCCCAGCTTTTTTGTTGGGCCAGTCAATACTGTTGTCCGGCTAACTTCTGCCCCGGTACCGCTCAGCGTTGGTATGCCCACTTTATATACACCTGGCAGTTCCACCAAATCCCATCCCTGGTAATCAGCGCTGCTACCAGGATTGTTCATCATCAGCGAAACAGCTTTTGCCAAATCCATTGCCGAGCCTCCGCCAAGTCCAACAACGCCACTAATTGTACCGAATTCTTCTTTTAATTCTTTCGCCAATTTATCTACATAGGTAGTTTTGGGTTCGTAGGTAACATCAACAAAAATAATTTTGTCTTTCCCTTTTAATGGCACCCTGTCTGCGAGCGGCTTTCCCTCGAAAAAATGATCTACTAAAAAAACCATTGGGGCTTCGCCTTTTCGGTTAGGCTGTAATATTTCGTCCAGCTGATTGAAAGCGCCACGTCCGTATATTACGTAGCCAATCATTTTAAAGTTTCTAAAATTCATCCTGCAAATTTCGAATAAATCATCTACATCTTTGCAAAGTATTTTTTGAAGGATTAGCCTCCGGCTCGTGTGGAGGGCTATTTGTCGAAGAAAATATTAAACGTTTATTATTAAGATGTTGCCTGATCTGGAAAAATAAATTGTCATTTTATCAACTCCGAAATATCCGGATCCCCTTCCAGGCTATTCATCTGTCTTAAAATGTAAGTACGCCTATAACTAACGTATTTGCTTAATGGCTTTACGGTATATTTTTTAGGGTTTGGAAGCGAAGCCGCTATCATGGCTGCTTCTGTACGGCTAAGTTTTTTTGCATCTTTATTAAAATAAGCTTTTGCGGCGCCCTGAACACCAAAAACACCTTTGCCCATTTCTGCCACATTTAAATACACTTCTAAAATTCTTTTTTTACTCCACAGCTTTTCAATCATAAAAGTAAAGTAGGCTTCAAGGCCTTTTCTAAACATGCTTTTTCCCTGCCATAAAAAAACATTTTTTGCCACCTGTTGGCTGATGGTGCTGGCGCCCCTTACTTTTGTTGCATGCGCTTTGTTGTATTTCATTGCCATTTTTATGGCTTTAATATCAAAGCCATTGTGATCTGGAAATAATTGATCCTCGCTGGCCATTACCGCCAATTTTATATTAGAGCTCATTTCATCAAGACTTATGTAATTCCGGTGTAACCCGTTTCCTTGTAAAAAACTTGCAACCTGGGTAATTGTAATGGGTGGGTTTATCCATTTACAAAAAAAGATATAGACAAACTGAAGGATAAAAAGCCACAAAAAGATTTTTTTAATAATTCGCCAGGCTTTTTGCATAGGATAACCACTTAATTTTTATGCAATATACTGTTTACCCTTTTTTATTGTTAGTTACTTCAACATAAACCAACGTATATTTTTTTCCGATCACCATGCCTTTGCCGCCCAGCCTTGCCATTAGGTATCCAATGCCGCCTAAAATAATTGAACCAATCATTAATTGGGGGCTAAATTTATCCCTGTCTACTAAATATACTACCCCACTGGCTAAAGTGAGCAGTATGCCGCCACCCATTAATACAGCGGCGCTTGCACTAACATCAAATTTACGCCCCGTTTTGCCGATGGCCTTTATTTGATTGTAATGATACTTATAGTGGTAACTGGAAACGGTATCAAGAATATATACTCCTAAGTTAGTAGGCACCTGCACTACAACAAACTGTCGCAGAAACAATGTGTCGTTTTTTATTTTTGTAATCAATGCATCTATATAACTTCCCTGGTCGTTGGTAAAAGCAATATTATTTCCGGCATAATAAGCCGTAATGGTTCGGTTCTTTTTCTTAAATAAAATAAAGTCTGTCGATTGACTAAAAAGGTGAGTGCCAATTAGAAGAGAAATGAGTAAGAAGGTTAGCTTCATGCTGTAAAATAAATATCGGGTGCGATAAAAAATAATTTGATTCGTTAATGTTTTGTTGTTGCGTAAAAAACACCAGCAATTAGTACAATTCCGAATAACATTAAGACCAATCCTGAAATTTTATTGATAAGTGATATGTTTCTTTCATTCAGTTTTGATCTTAATCTACCCGCTAAAACAACTTTTAATATATCTGAAGCTCCATTTATAATAAGGCAGGTAGAAAAAATAACAATTCGTTGATTGATGGAATGGGTTGCCGCTATTGCCGTAGCTGTTGTTATCCAAAAGAACATTAACGCCGGGTTTAAAAAATTAATAAAAAACCCAGAAGCTACCAATCTGGCGTGTGTGCCAGCCGTAATTATTATTTTGTTTTCGTCTTCTTTAATGTGTACTTTTTTAAAGAATACATAATATATGCCTATGGCTATTAAAATAATGCTGCCCGTAATGCCAATCACTTTTTTAAAATCCAGCAGGTCGGTTAAAATTTCCGTAAATACATTACTCAATATTACTAATACCACATCACTAAGCCAAACTCCGGCAACAAAACTAAAGCCACCGGCCCGGCCTTTATTAATGCTTTGCTTAATAATGGTAAATATTACAGGACCCACTGCAATAACCAACAGCAAGCTAATGGCAAAACCTTTTAATAATGCTTCAATCATTAATAAAAAAAGTGAAGTGGAAAGATGTGTGGTGAAGGTAAAAAATAATGCCGAAGCTGCATTTAATTACTTTCTCTTATAAATAGGCACGGTGCTGCAGGGCTCACCATACATGATGCTTTTTACAACCGGCCTCAGCAATTGTGTGGCCTGTAAGTATGCCGCTTCACCAACAGGTATTTCGCCGCAGCCCTTTATAACAACTCTTTTATCCGTAAATTCCAACACAGGTAGTTGCGCAATATTTTTTAACAACAATGTTTTTTTTACCTCAGCTTCTGTTCCAAATACAACCTCTTTTGAAATTGGTTGCAGGTAACTTGCTGTAAGCATGTAGGCCCACATGGGTATCACCGCATCGGCGCTGCAGGTTACGGCAACAATTTTAGCATTATAGGGTGAAAGGTCAAGATCTTTAAGGCTTTCTCTAAAGTCTTTTTCTTTTAATATTAAACCCATAAATAAATAATCCTTTAAATCAAACAGCGCAATTTCCTCCTTGGGATAATAATCTTCCAGGTTTAAAGAAACGATACCGCTTTCGCTTACCTTATTTACAAATACTTCTTCCATGTCTGCAAATTTAGCATTTATTAGCGGGTGATTGTTTTATACAGTTTTCGACACCCGAAAATATTTCGGCTACAATTTCTATCATTTACGCTGTTGTTCACCTGCAAGAATATAAAAAGCCGGGCTTTTAGCCCGGCTATAATTTAACAATTATGATGTAATAAATTAATAGATTTTGCTTCTGTCATCCTTAATATCTGATGCTTTTTTCAGAGACTCAAAAAAGCTATACGTTGTTTGAAGCATTGTTTTTGTTTTTTCCGAAGCTTGCATGGCCAGCACTTCCGGCGTCTCGGCGGGCTTGGAGCCGACAGTGTTTACTTTTATTACGTAAACACCATTTGTGCCTGTAATAGGATCGGATATCTTGGCCTGGTATGCTTTATCAAATGAAGCGCCAATCACTTTTGGTTCCTGGCCCACACCATTAATAATTTGTGCTATAAAAGTAAGTGACGAATCTTCTCCAGCCGTACCTACAGGCACTTTGTAAACTGCCGCCGCGGCATCAAGCGTAGTAGACCCCGATAATTTCTTTGAAATTTCTTCTGCCTTCTTAAGGTTTCGAACTGTTAGTTCCACCATTGGCCTTGCTGCTCTAGCATCGGGTAAACCTTCCGCTTGTACCCTATCTACCACCGCTACAATAAACTGGTCTTGTATATTAAATGCTTCGCTTACTTCTCCTTGTTTTGCTTCGAAAGCCCATTTTATCAGTTGCCTTGCATCCAGCAATGATCCCAACTGATAGTCACTTTCATTTATCAGGTTTGGTACGTCTATTTTTTGAAGGCCGTTTTTGGCAACGTATGCATCCAGCGCCTTAGCTGTTCTGGCTTCTCCAGATAATTTTGTTGCCAGGATGTTTGCGTTGTTAATGGTTTCATCGCTTGGCAAAATTTCCTTTGCTACAAATGCAATTTTATAAGCCGGTTCAAAATTCTTTTGATTCAATACTTCTATATAGTGATATCCAAATTCTGTTTTTACAATTTTTTTATCGCCTGTTGTGCCATAAAAAATAGCCTCGGCAAATCCCCGTGCAAGAGAAGTGAACTGTGTTGAAGGAAAATCGTACTCCCCGCCTTTTTCTTTACTTCCCTGGTCATCGCTGTATACTAATACCATTTTAGTAAAATCTTCGCCACCTTTTATTGCTGTTTCAATACTATCAATGCGGGCTTTTGCTACACTGTCATTAAGGATAGGTTCACCGGTTTGCGGGTTTACCGTTGCAATTAATATGTGCCTGGCTTTTACGCTGTCTGCTAACAAGCGGGTACCAATCATTTTTGCCAATACTACATTTTTGCCATCAATATATGGCCCATATACACTTCCGTTTGATAATGATACAATAGAATCTTTTTGTGCCATTGTAAGTGTTGATGCTGCTGCATAGCTATCATCAAATTTTAAAGCACTCATATTTCTGGCCACAAATGCTTTTGCGTTGGTATCTGCTATAAAGGCTAATTTTAAATTATTTACCTGTTCAACAATTTTGGCAGTATCAGCAGTATTTGGATTAGCGCTAAAACTTACATAAGAAATAAATCTTCCTCCGTCTTGTTTGTAAATATTTTTGTGTTTGCCCATATAATCAAGCAAATCCTGGTCCGTTACTTTAACAGTACTGTCACTAATAGTATTATAAGGAACAGCAACGTAAGAAATGCTGGCAAAGGTGTTGGCACTTGTATTGTCTTGTTGCTGCATCCACGTTGGATAATATGCACTTGCTGCTAACAGGCCGCTATATTTGGTAGCCAATGTTTGCAATTTTAAGGGTTCTATAATTTGCCATTCAATAGCATCCCTTTGTTCGCCCTTAGCTTTTTTTGCCTGAAGCCACCATTCCCTGGCTTTTTCAACATCATATTGTCCGGTAGTTTTATCAGAAAATGCCTGCTTCAATGTTTGTGGTGCATTGTCGCTAAACATAATACTACTTAACTCTTTCGGAGAAAAAACAAGCCCTAGCTTTTCAAATTCATTATCCAGCACCTTTTCGGTTACTATCTGATCCCATGCACTTTGACGCAATTGGTATAAATCGGCACCAGATACCCTGCCTCTCTGATCTTCTATCTGCTTAATCTTATCGGCTAAAATTTTGTTGTCAATACTCTGTCCGTTAATTTTACCAATGGTAGAATTTGGGCCGCTACGGTTGTTGGCCGACCTGGAGTCCATCATTATAAAACCTATTAAACTTAGGGCTATTACAGCTATTACTATAGCTGAACCTTT
>JBGSIG010000023.1:0-8723 GCA_041742655.1 Ferruginibacter sp.
GCCACAATCCAATGAAATAACCAGTGTAAAATTATTTTCAGCAGCGTAATCAATACCCATTTTACTAATACCATATCCCTCCCGGTATCGGTGAGGGATATAGAATTCAGTTAGGGTAACATCATGAATTTTACACATAAACTGGTACATCAATGCAACAGAAGTGGTGCCATCTACATCATAATCTCCAAACACCAATATCTTTTCTTTTGCTTCTATGGCTGTGTTAATTCGTTCAACTGCCTTGTGCATGTCTTTCATTAAAAAAGGGTCATGCAAGCCTGCCAGGGTTGGCCTGAAATAAGCTTTGGCTTTTTCAAAATCATCTATGCCGCGCTGTACTAAAATATTGCAAAGGTTGGTGTTTACTTTTAGCACAGTGTGCAAAGCATTTGTTTTGCCTTCGTCAGCGTGTAGAATATTCCATCTTTTTTTCATGGTAGTAATAAACCTTCTGAAAACTGTACTATTTGAAAATTCAATAACCCATTTTTTGCCTGGCTAATATTTTCTATCGGTTGTGTATCGTACTAATTCTTCAAGTGCCTGTCTCACTTTATTGTCTTCAAATTCGTGCAAAATAGAAAGTGCCTCATCCCGGTAAATAATCATTTTATCTGACGCGTAATTAATACCTCCCGAAGCAACTACTGTATCAATTACGTATTTAACTTTTGACGCATTTTTATTTTCGTTTTTAATAATATAAATGAGCTCTCTTTTTTTTGAACTATTAATTTTGTTTAAGGTATAAATAAGTGGGAGGGTCAATTTTTTTTCTTTGATGTCATTTCCGGTAGGCTTTCCTATATCCTCTTTGCCATAGTCGAACAAATCATCTTTTATCTGAAAGGCTATTCCTACTTTTTCGCCGAACAATTTCATCTTATTGCTAACAACACTATCTTTACTTGTACTCCATGCACCAGCTGCGCAGGCAGAGGAAAGCAAAGAAGCAGTTTTATTACGTATGATCTCAAAATAAATATCTTCGCTGAGATTCAGGTTTCTGCTTTTTTCTATTTGCATCAATTCACCCTCGCTCATTTGCTTTACGGCCTCGGATAAAATTTTCAGATGCTCAAAATCATTATTGTCAGTGGATAAGAGTAAACCTTTTGATAAAAGATAATCACCCACCAGAACTGCAATTTTATTCTTCCAAATGGCATTTATTGAAAAATACCCCCTGCGTTCTAAGGAATCATCCACCACATCGTCGTGTACCAGCGTTGCAGTATGCAGCAATTCCACCAATGCAGCGGCACGATATGTGCTTTCATTGATCGGGCCATGCAACTTGGCACTTAAAAATACGAACATGGGCCTTAGTTGCTTTCCCTTTCGTTTTATTATATACTTCATCACCCTGTCAAGCAGCGGTGTGTGACTTTTTACAGATTCAGCAAACTTTTTTTCAAAAGAGTTCAGTTCTTCACCGATAATATTTTTAATAAAATCCATTAGGCTAAAAAAAGGCAATATACTTCACTATGTAACTGCTTCAAAGTAAATATTTTGGAACCGGTAATTTCTCAAAATTCAAACATCGCGATATTTTTAAGCAAAGCAGCTATTTTTAAAGGATAAAGGTCTAAGTTTACGTGTAAATTAGGATATTAGGGGCTTAAGCATTCCAAATAAATCATAAAAAGTTTGTTTATTAGCTTTCAATATCTAATTTTGTGCAGCAAACCCGCTAAATTTTAGAAATTTAATAATCAATTAGTTATGGCAAGTAAGAAATACAAATTAATTTTAGGGCTAATTACCTTATTCGCAACTTCCAGTTTTGCGCAAGTAAGCACCGGCTACAGTGTATTCGATTCTTCGGTAATTCCTTCAAAAAGAATGCCTCAGCAGAACGAATTTATGAACAACACTTACGATTTTCCCGCGAAACCGCGAAATATGCTGGAAATAGGTGGTTCGTTTGGTAATATTGCCGTAAACGGTGACATACCTGGAAAATTTCCGTCGTTGGGGTTTGAGGCTCATATAAGAAAAGCATTAGGTTATGTTTTCTCCGTAAGGTTACAATATCTAAATGCTACTGCCAAAGGAATGAATTGGAAACCTGCCTATGGTTACCAACATAATCCGGCATGGACTTCCACAGCAGCTAACAGCACACTAACACCTGCTCAGTCATACAACGGTGCGGTTTTCTACAATTACAAAACACACCTTCAGGATTTAAGCCTTCAGGGCCTATTTACGCTAAATAATATTCGCTTTCACAAGAATAAAAGCAGTGTGGCGGTGTATGTGGGTGGAGGTATTGGAGGAACTTGGTATAATGTAAATGTTAATTCACTGGATGCAAACAATAACAACTACCAAGGATTATTCAATAATATTGCCGCCGGCGGGGATATTACCTATAGTAATAGAAAAACTATTCTCAAAAATTTGAAGGATGGTATGGACAACACATATGAAACTCCTGGAGAATCCCAAGGCAACCAAGCCAATACGCTTGGTAAAAATACCTTGATGCCTTCTGGTACTGCAATAATTGGTATAGCTTTCAAATTAAGTTCAAGAATAAATATTGCGTTGGAAGATCGTCAGACAATTGTAAAAACCGATTTATTAGACGGTCAGCGTTGGCAAGAACATCCAGCGGGAGATCCTGCATTATCTCCGGATTATGATTCTTACAACTACTTGTCTTTAGGAATTAATTTTAACGTTGGTGGTAAATCTGTTGAACCACTATGGTGGATAAATCCATTGGATTACGCTTACAGCGAGTTAAATAATCCTAAGCACATGAAATTGCCAAAACCAATTTTGGATGATACCGATGGGGACGGTGTTACAGACCAACTTGATAGAGAACCAAATACACCTGCTGGATGCCCTGTTGATACACACGGTGTAACAAGAGATACTGATGGTGACGGTGTTCCTGATTGTAAGGACAAACAATTGATAACGCCTACAGAATGTCAACCTGTTGATGCTGACGGTGTTGGTAAATGTCCTGATCCTGCATGCTGTACTTCCATGATGGATAGCTTGGCAAATATGAGAATGGCTCCGGCTTGTGCAAATGACTATCCAAGCCTTTCTGTAAAGGGTACAAGTTTAACGTCAGATACTAGAGCTTTGTTAGCCATTGTAGCAACCAAACTAAAAGATTTTCCAAATTGTACAATAACGCTGGTTGCTTATCCAGGAGCATCTAAATCACAACAGTCTTTAGCTGATAAAAAATTAAATGCAGTTAAAAACTACTTAGTTGAAAAATTAGGAATAAGTGCTGACAGGGTATCTGTTGACAAGGTGATTGCAGGCGGAGACGCTAATACAATTGATATCAAATCAAATTAATAATTTAAGTTATTAATTATTTATAAGCCCTTTCGCTTCAGCGAAAGGGCTTTTTTGGTGAAAAAATGGCAGAGGCTATCAAAATCAGTTTATCAAAATCTTAACGGCAACTTTTTTGACAATTGATAATTACAAATGACTTTTGATTTAAAATCACTAATTTTGCCACTCTTTATGAATTTGACGAGAACTTTTTTTTCTGCTTTGGTTTTATTAATTTCTTTTTCATCCTGTAGCAAGTATGGAAAAGTGTTGAAAAGCACCGATGCACAATATAAACTCAGTATGGCTGATCAATATTATGCAGAGGGTAAATACCGACAGGCTCAGCAGTTGTATGAAGAGCTCTACCCAATTTTTAAGGGCACGGAAAAATTTGAGGAACTTTACTATAAAGACGCATACTGTTACTATTATTTAAAGGAGTATAAGAATGCCGAAAATTTTTTCAAAGGATTTGCAGAAGTATTTCCAAATAGCAGTAAGTCTGAAGAGATAGCTTATATGTACGCTTTGTGCTTTTATAAGCAAGTGGATAAGGTTGAGTTAGATCAAACAAATACATCTAAGTCGATAGGAGTGATGCAGACATTTATTAATACGCATCCCGGATCACCAAAAATACCCGAGGCTACTGAAATAATAGATAAAGATAGGGCACAACTTGAGCAAAAACAATTACGGGCTGCCGATCTTTATTTCAAAATAGGACAGTACCGGGCGGCAGCAATTTGTTATAATGATTTACTCGGCGATTATCCGGGATCTACGGCGGGGGATGAGTACAAATTGAAATCAGTGATATCGTACTATAGATTTGCCAAATTAAGTGAGTACAGCAAACAGCCTGAAAGATATCAGAAAGTAGTTTCGGAGTACCAGGATTTTGAAGAACGTTTTCCGGAAAGTACACATCTGGCAGAAGCATTGGAATATAAAGACCTAAGTTTAAAAAAAATTAAAGAAATACAATATGAGTAAGTTAAGACGCCAATTAAGTTCTAGTACAAGTAACGTGGTAGAGCCAAAAAATCTTTTTGACATTAAGCAAAAAACAGGCAATCTTTATGAGTCAATTGCAATTATTGCTAAACGTGCCAACCAGATTAACATATCCATAAAGGAAGAGTTACACAATAAGCTGGAAGAATTTGCCAGTCATACAGACAGCCTGGAAGAGATACACGAAAACAAAGAGCAGATTGAAATTTCAAAAGCTTATGAGCGTATGCCTAATCCTGCGTTGCTTGCATCGCAGGAGTTTATGGAAGACAAGATATATTTCCGCAAAAACGAAGAAGATTTATTTAGTTAAATTTTTAGGCTTAGACATTATTGTTAAATAAGAAGTTTTACTTTTAAGGACGGCCAATGCCGTCTTTTTTTATGTTGAAGAAAAAGAAAATACTTTTAGGGATATCCGGCAGCATAGCGGCATATAAGATAGCCGTACTGGTTCGGTTGCTTGTTAAGGCAAATGCCGAAGTGAAAATTGTAATAACCCAGGCAGCAAAAGAATTTGTTTCTCCCCTTACACTTTCTACCCTTTCTAAAAACCCGGTATTGGCAGATATTGCAAACAGCGATTCGTGGAATAATCATGTATTGTTGGGGCGATGGGCTGATGTAATGCTGATTGCACCATTGAGTTGTAATACCTTGTCGAAAATGGCACACGGGGTATGCGATAATTTGCTAACTGCGGTTTATTTATCTTCTGCCTGTCCTGTATTTGTAGCACCTGCAATGGATGAAGATATGTGGCATCATCCGGCTACAAAAAAGAATCTGCAGGTAATTGAATCGTTTGGCAATAAGGTAATACCCGTTGAGTCAGGCGAATTAGCAAGTGGATTAATTGGAGATGGCAGAATGGCTGAACCAGAAAAAATCGTGGAAATATTGAACGATTTTTTTTTAGCCGGTAAAAAATTAGCCGGTAAAAAAGTATTGGTTACTGCCGGGCCAACTTACGAAGCGCTGGATCCGGTTCGGTTTATTGGCAATCATTCTTCAGGTAAAATGGGCGTGGCTCTTGCAAATGAATTTCAAACCCGGGGAGCCGAAGTTACCTTGGTTTTAGGTCCATCTTCACAACCAATTTTGCCAGGCTTGAAGGTGATTAACGTGACATCAGCAGAAGAAATGTTATCAGCATGTGTTTCTGTTTTCGAAAAAATGGATATTGCTGTAATGAGTGCCGCTGTGGCCGATTATACACCTGTGGTTGTTGCTGAAGAAAAAATAAAAAAATCAACCGACAGCTTTTCAGTTGAATTTAAAAAAACAAAAGATATATTAAAACACCTCGGCAATATAAAAAGGGAAAATCAATTGTTAGTAGGTTTTGCGTTGGAAACCCACGATGAAAAGGAATACGCCCTAAAAAAGCTGGCTGAAAAAAATGCTGATTTTATAATATTGAATTCATTAAATGATGCAGGCGCAGGCTTTGGTGTTGATACTAACAAAATAACTATTTTTGGTAAAACCGGCGGCGAATATCACTTTGATACTAAATCAAAAACAGCGGTGGCCATTGATATTGTAAATACAATTATTCAGTAGAAATATGCATAAGTTAAAACCAGTTTTTCTTTTATTTTTTTTATTAGTAGTAAATATTGCTGATGCCCAGGAACTAAACGCCCGGGTTACAGTCAACAGCAGCCAGATAGGTACTTCTGTAAATAAAAAGGTTTTCCAGGGTTTGCAAACTGCCTTAACTACATTTTTGAATACCCGAAAATGGACAAACGACAAGTTTTTAGTAAATGAAAAAATCAATTGTAATTATTTATTAATTCTTCAACCTACCAACGAAGAAAATGTTTATACGGCTCAGCTCACCATTCAGGCGGCACGTCCTATTTATAATTCCTCCTACTTTTCGCCTATTGTAAGTTTTAGAGATGACGATATTATTTTTAAATATCTTGAATTTCAACAGCTAATATTTAATGAGAACCGGGTTTCGGGGCCAGAACCGCTGGAGTCTAATTTAACGGCGGTTTTTGCCTATTATGCTTACCTGGTCATTGCCTTCGATTATGATTCCTTCTCGCTTCGTGGGGGTGTTCCTTATTTTCAAAAAGCACAAAATATTGTAAACAATGCACCTGAAACAAGGGGTATTTTGGGCTGGAAAGGAGTAGACGGCCGGCGTAACCGTTACTGGCTCACACAAAATATGCAAAATAATGCCTTTGCAATAATGCATGATGTATATTATGATTATTACAGAAAGGCTGGTGACAAAATGTTTGACGACCCCAATGCGGCAAGGCTTGAGATGTTGAATGTTTTGAACTTGCTCAATACTTTTAATGCCGAGAATAGCAACACCATGATACTGGCTTTTTTCTTCCAGGGAAAAACCAATGAGTTAATAAAAATCTTTGCAAAAGCACCGCCGCAGGAAAGAGCAAGGGCATCTGAATTGTTGCAAAAAATAGATATAACCAACTCCGCCAGGTATAAAGAAGAATTGAAATAATGCGGGTGGTTGTATTCATTATATTAATCAGTTGCTTTGTAGCATGTAATAAAAAGCAGGCATTGCCATCTGGTGTATTGAATACCGATAAAATGCAATCAGTGCTTTGGGATATAATGATGGCAGATGCCTACACCAATGAGTTTATAAAAAAGGATAGTTTAAAGAGTGCTGAAATAGAGAATGCAAAACTTCAGCAACAAATTTTTAGTATTCATAAAATCAGCAAAAAAGAATTTTACGATAGTTACAACTATTACAACATTCATGTCGACCTTATGAAAACATTGCTCGATAGCATGTCTTCAAAGGCCGAAAAGGAAAGAGAAAAAATTCTATACAGCAAACCTGCAACTATTGTTCGTGAGCCATTTTCGCTGGAACCTCCGCCAATTTTAGTGCCTGAAAAATTAACGGTAATACCAATGCCAATACCAACGTTAATACCTCAACAAGGTGCTGGTACTGAAAGGCGCAGCAGGCCGTTGCTTGACCACATGCCGCAGAAAAGTCCTGTACTGCCAAAACTGACCAACGTGGAATAAAATGCCACCATCCTTAAGATAACAAAAACATGTTTTAGCAATATGAACAAAGTTTTTAACAATGCCGACGAAGCACTAACTGATGTTACTGATGGCGCAATTTTGCTACTTGGCGGGTTTGGATTATGTGGCATTCCGGAAAACTGTATCGCCGCTATCGTAAAAAAGGGTATAAAAAATTTAACCTGTATTTCTAACAATGCCGGTGTAGATGATTTTGGTATTGGTTTGATGTTACTGAAAAAGCAGGTAAAAAAAATGATCTCATCATACGTGGGCGAAAATGCTGAGTTTGAAAGACAATTATTGAGCGGCGAATTAGAGGTGGATTTGATTCCGCAGGGAACGCTGGCCACTAGGTGTATGGCGGCTGGTTATGGAATGCCGGCAATATTTACGCCTGCAGGTGTTGGCACAGAAGTGGCGATAGGAAAGGAAGTAAGAAAGTTTGACGATAAAATGTATTTATTGGAATATGCCTTTGATGCTGATTTTGCCTTTGTGAAGGCATGGAAAGGGGATACCGATGGAAATCTTATCTATAAAGCAACGGCCCGTAATTTTAATCCGTTGATGGCGATGGCAGGTAAAATAACTATTGCAGAAGTGGAGCAATTGGTGCCTGCAGGTGAATTGGATGCTGACCAGATACATACGCCCGGCATTTATGTACACCGTATATTTCAGGGAAAGAACTACGAAAAAAGAATAGAACAAAGAACAATAAAAAAATTAGACCCCAACCCCTAGAGGGGCTATTGGAGTTTTTTCTATTGAGGCTTCTTTATAGAATTTGAAATAACATTTATCACAAATTAATTAAAAACCCTTTTAGGCTTGTGGTATGCTTAATAAAAATCAAATAGCCCAACGGTTGGCAAAAGAATTAAAAGATGGTTTCTATGTAAACCTTGGCATTGGTATTCCAACCCTTGTAGCCAATTATATTCCCGAAAACATCAAGGTAGTACTGCAGAGCGAAAATGGTTTGCTGGGTATGGGCGCATTTCCATTTGAAGGACAGGAAGACGCTGATTTAATAAATGCCGGAAAACAAACCATTACCACACTCCCGGGTTCATCTTTTTTTGACAGTGCAATGAGCTTTGGTATGATAAGGGCTGGTAAGGTGGACCTGACAATTTTGGGGGCCATGGAAGTAAGTGAAACCGGCGATATTGCCAACTGGAAAATACCCGGCAAAATGGTAAAAGGTATGGGCGGTGCCATGGACCTGGTGGCCAGCGCAAAAAACATTATTGTTGCCATGATGCACACCAACCCTAAAGGAGAATCGAAACTGCTGCCCCGTTGCCTGCTGCCGCTTACCGGAATTGCTTGTG
>JBGSIG010000024.1:0-13218 GCA_041742655.1 Ferruginibacter sp.
AAGATAAAAAATAGCAATACGATACAAATCAATACCAGTAATGCTTCCAGGCATAGCATTGCCGTATTTTAAAAAAATATTTGGAATTCTACCATTTCTCATTATACCTTTGCGCCAGCCTACTTACCGGTAGGCAAGTTCTTAAATTATCGCTTATCAAGAAAGGCAGAGGGTAATGGCCCTGTGAAGCCTTGACAACCTATCTTTTAATTCCTTTGGGGAAAGAAAGAAAAGGTGCCAATTCCATCCGCCGCGGCGGACAGATAAGTCAGATCCACAGCTCAAAATATCTTCTAAAATATTAAAAGCTCATCTGATTATATCGGGTGAGCTTTTTTGTTGCCCCTGACTCAAGCTAAGTAAGTGGAAATAAAAAAATTCGGCCGGTAAAATTCTATTTTCTTGAACAAGCATGAAAGAAAATTATTATTCACTTTCCGGAGAAAAAACATTTCGGAACAAATTTTTTATCATGAGCAACGCAACACAATTATTACACAGCATTCCGGTTGATCCGCTTACGGGCGCTATCAGCGTACCCATTTACCAAACCAGCACTTTTGTGCAGGAAGCTCCCGGTGTAAACAAGGGCTATGATTATGCACGAAGCAATAACCCCACGAGAGAAGCACTGGAAAACATCATTGCAAAATTAGAAAAAGGAACCACCGCCGCAGCTTTCAGCAGTGGTTTGGCAGCCATTGACGCAGTTCTTAAATTATTAAAAACAGGCGATGAAATTATCGCAGTAGATGATATCTATGGCGGTGCTTTCAGATTATTTAAGCAGGTATATGAAAAATTTGGAATCACTGTAAAGTATGTAGATACAACAAATGTTGAGAATGTTTTTAATGCTGTTACCGCAAATACAAAATTGATATGGCTGGAAACACCAACCAACCCAACTTTAAAAATCAGCGACATAGAAGCTATTGCAAAAATTGCAAAAGCAAGTAATTGCCTGCTTTGTGTTGATAGTACTTTCGCTTCTCCGGCATTGCAGCAGCCAATTACTTTAGGTGCTGATTTGGTAGTGCATTCTGCTACTAAATACCTTGGTGGCCACAGCGACTTAATTGCGGGCATTGTTGTAACAAAAGATGCAGAACTGGGCGCTAAAATAAAATTTCTGCAAAATGCATGTGGCGCTATTCTTTCACCTTTTGATAGCTGGTTGCTGATTCGTGGTATCGAAACATTGCACCTGCGGGTGAAACAACATTGCATCAATGCGCATGCTGTAGCAGAATGGTTGGTTGCACAACCGCAGGTAGATAAAATATTTTACCCGGGTTTACCAACTCATTACAATCATACAATTGCAAAAAGACAGTCTAAAGGTTATGGCGGCATTGTTTCTTTTACATTAAAAGAAGATACAGATGCTGCGGCCATTGCTTTTGTTACCAGTACCAACTTTTTTTTGTTAGCTGAAAGTTTGGGCGGCATTAAAAGTTTAATTAGTCATCCTGCAAACATGACGCACAAAAGTATTCCTGCACAAAAACGCAGGGCCAACGGCGTTAATGACAGTCTTATTCGTTTAAGTGTTGGATTGGAAGAAGTGGAAGATTTAATTGCCGACCTGCAACAGGCATTTAAAAGAATCAAAAATATAAAAAAGCCGGCTTCTAAAAAGCTGGCACCACAATTAGTATAAATAAAAAACATAACAAATGTCAACAAAGAAACTCTCTATCGGCTTGTTTGGTTTTGGTGTGGTAGGAAAAGGGCTATACGATGTATTGCAAAGCACGCCAACCTTACAGGCATCTATTAAAAATATATGCATTAAAAACCCAGCAAAAAAAAGAAGCATTGGTCCCGAAAATTTTACTATAGATGCCAATGTTTTGCTGGATGATGAAAGCATTAATGTAATTGTTGAATTGATAGATGATGCAGATGCCGCTTTTATTATTGTAAAAAGAGCATTACAAAATGGTAAAGCAGTAGTGAGCGCCAACAAAAAAATGATTGCAGAACATATTGAAGAATTGGATGCGTTGCAGCAAAAACATCAAACTCCTTTTTTGTATGAAGCAGCTGCTTGTGGCAGCATACCCATCATCCGCAACCTGGAAGAATATTACGACAATGACCTCCTTCGCTCCTTCAGTGGTATCATCAATGGTTCCACCAATTTTATTCTTACAAAGATATTCCAGGAGCAACTGGAATTTAGTGAAGCCTTAATGCTGGCAAAACAACTGGGCTTTGCAGAAAGCAATCCTACCCTTGACATAGGCGGTTATGATGCAGCCAATAAACTAAGCATATTGCTGGCACATTCCTTTGGCATCATTGCAAAAACCGACGAGTTTATTTTTAATGGAATTGAGAATATTTCATTGCAGGATGCCCGTGTAGCAAAAGAAAAAAAATACAGCATTAAGCTGGTGGCCAATGCGCAGAAACTGGGCGATGGAAAACTGGCGGCATTTGTACTGCCTCAATTTGTTACCGATGAAGATGACCTTTACTATGTTCACAACGAATTTAATGCCATCACTACCGAAAGCAGTTTTGCCGACGAACATTTTTTTAAAGGTAAAGGCGCTGGTGCCTTCCCTACTGCATCTGCCGTGTTAAGCGATATTTCCGCACTGCGCTACGATTATAAATATGAGTACAAAAAAATTGCTCATCAAACAGACACTTTATTAACCACCGACTATTATCTAAAAGTATTTGTGAGCATAGATGATATTGCAAAAATTGATAAAAATAATTTTGAATGGATTGAAGAGTGGCACAATGAATTTAAATATAGCTGGCTTATTGGGGTTGTAAATGCTGCCAAATTATTTGGCACCGCCTGGTGGAAACAGGAAGGTGTGTCGCTGATAACTTGCCCGGATGCTGTGATAGAAAATATTGATTATAAGAAGATAAGCAAACGAAGCCTTGAGTTGGCTGGGGTTGTATAGTGCTGCAGTTTTTGTTATTTATATTTTGTAAGAGCCTGCTGAATAAGCAGGCTCTCACATATAAAGGTTCTTAAATTTGTCGCCGCAAGGTTTATAATCTTACGATATTATCGATTCTAATTTCTGTTCTCAAAAATTGATTTCGGCTCGGCGAATTTAGTATTTGTTTTATAACATTCATTCCCGTCACTACTGTTCCAAAAGCTGCAAAGCCAAGCCCATCGCCATAGGCAGCGCCACCATAATCAAATTGCTTTTGATTTCCGACAGCAATAAAAAATTCCGATCGTGCTGTACCCGGCTTTGTTCTTGCAAGGGAAATTGTACCGCTTTCATGCGTAAGGCCCGACTCTTTGGTTGACTCATGTACAATGCCCGGAATTTCTTCTAATTTTTTATAATTGGTTGAAAAAATACCGCCCTGAATTAAACCCGTGTTTCCGTCTGGCGGCACATTCTCGTTGGTGATGACACGATAGAAACTAGAATTTTTATAGTATCCTGAATCAACATAAGATAAAAAAGCTGCTACTGTTTTCGGTGCTTTTTCTGGAAATAATTCCACTTCTATATCGCCATAAAAAGTTTTAAACATTACATGAGGATTGGTATATTTAGCGTGACTACAAGAGATAAAAATGATGGCTGCCAGTATAATGAAGAGTTTGCGCATCCCGCAAATTAATTTAACATTTTTAACAATCCAACAATAAATAAAAGTGGACTTTTTTACCCCATTTGTCCAACATGATAACCAATAACCAGCCAGGAATTTCAAGATTAAACGTGATACACCGGTGGCACTATTTTGGATTTATTAAAAGCCTAAAACAAATATTATGAAAACGAACGAAAAATTAGTAGAGGTTTTAAATGACCTCATAGAAATCAACAATGATCGTACGAAAGGTTACGAAAAAGCTATGAAGGAAACAAAAAACCTGGACGTAGATCTGCAGGCAATTTTCCAAAGTATGGCGAGTGATAGCCGTAAATACGCTGCGCAGTTGATAGATGAAGTAAATAAATTAGGTGGAGAATCTTCAACCGATACTACCACCAGTGGAAAAATCTACAGGGCGTGGATGGACGTAAAAGCTACTTTTAATGGTCATGACCGCCAGTCGGTTTTGGAGTCTTGCGAGTATGGGGAAGATGCCGCACAGGACGCTTATACAGACGCATTGGCATCAGATGCAGAAATACCTTCTGGTATACGCCAGGTTATTACCGATCAACAGTCTTCTTTGAAAATAGCGCACAACCTTATTAAGAAATACAGGGATTTACACCAAACTGTAAATGCGTAGTTTTAAACATTAATAATAAGCCCGCCGATATATCCGGCGGGTTTTTTATGTCACTTCTACATTCCTTGATGTAAATAAGTTGTATGCATTAAACGAACAACCTGCCTTAGGATGCTTGTTCAACAGTGTATACTACTATCCCGCTATAAATGTTTGCATCTCAATTAATTTACGGTACAGTCCTGCACGGCTTATTAATTCAACATGGCTACCCTGTTCAATGATGCGGCCGTTTTCAAGTACTATAATTAAATCTGCGTTTTGAATAGTGCTGAGGCGGTGGGCTATAACGAGCGAAGTACGTTGTTTCATTAAATTATTTAATGCCTCCTGCACCAGTTTTTCCGAGACTGTATCAAGGGCAGAAGTTGCCTCGTCCAGTAAAAGGATAGGAGGATTTTGTAAAACTGCCCTGGCGATGCAAATACGCTGGCGCTGGCCACCAGATAAGCGAATGCCCCTATCGCCGATATTGGTTTGGTACCCCTCCGGTGAAGCAACAATAAACTCATGTGCATTGGCAATGCGGGCAGCCGCTTCCACATCTTCTATTTTTGCGTTCACCGCTCCGAATGCAATGTTATTAAAAATGGTATCATTAAACAATATCGAATCCTGGTTTACTACACCCAACAATGAACGTAAAGAGGCAATGGTGTACGATTTTATATCCAATCCATCAATACTGATTTTTCCCGATTGAGGTTGAATAAAACGCGGTATCAAATCCATCAGCGTAGATTTTCCACCACCCGAAGGCCCAACAAGGGCAACTGTTTTTCCAATGGGTAAGGTAAAACTGATATTGTGTAATACTTCCTTTTCACTGTACGAAAAAGATACATTATCCAGGCGTATTTCCTGTTTAAAATTAGTTATTGCAGTAGCGTCTTTTGAATCTTTTATAAGCGGTCTTTCATCAATAAGATTTAATACCCGCTCACCTGCCGCAATGCCCGAATGTATATTTGAAAAAGCCGATGACATTGCCTTTGCAGGACGCATTATTTGTGAAAACAAGGCTATATAGGCTATAAAGCTTGCGGCGTTTAAATCACTTTGATTACTAAGTACAAGCGAGCCGCCATACAACACAATGCCCGCCACCATCAATATTCCAAGAAATTCCGAAACGGGGGAAGCCAGTTGTTGCCGCCTTGCCATTGATCTGATAATATGCGAATACCGTTCATTTTCCTTGCTAAATCTGCCTGTTATAAAGTCTACGGCATTCAATGCTTTAATGACCTTTACACCGTTAAGTGCTTCATCCAGGTAAATCATCATGGTAGCATACGACTCATGGGATGCTATTGCCTGCTCCTTCAGTTTTTTTACAATCCTTGAAATGATGAATGCAGCTAAGGGTATAATAAGCATTGACACCAGCGTTAATTTATAAGAGATAACGAACAGCATAAAAAGGTATGCTATCAATGTCAGGGGTTCCTTAAAAACAACCTGCAAAGTACCTGTCACGGAATATTGAACCACCTGTACATCAGCAGTAATTTTTGAGATAATATCCCCTTTTCTTTCGTTATTAAAATATCCCAGATCAAGATTCATTGCATTAGTAAACACCGAATTTCTTATGTTTAATAATGTGTGAATGCGCAGATTTTCCATTGTTCTTTCTGCGAGGTATCGAAAAAGATTGCCGAGCAACACAGAAATAATAATAACCAGGCAAACCATTTGTAACACGGTAAATATGCCATACTCTTTTGTTGCCACAGCGGTATAATAATTTAATATTTTTAGCACTTCATAAAAATGCTCGGGCCTGGCGGGCAGTATGGCACCTGGATTTTGATTAAAAAGTGTGTTGAGCAGCGGCGCTAACAGTGCCAGGTTAAGTGTATTAAAAACAACAGATAAAATAGTGAAAATAATATATGGAATAGCGTATTTATAAATTGGATTTGCAAACGATAAAAGCCTGAAATAAATTTTCATAATATAGAAGTGTGAAATGGAGTTTAAACTATAGCGTCGTCCATTTGTTTGACAAAACCGTTTAAAGTTTTGTATCCTTTAATAAGCAGCCGCTGTGGCCTGTTCAATTAAGACAACAAACTTCAGCTTCAATTTTTTGGCAAAAATACAAGGATACTAACCATTTGTTTGAAAATATCGCGATACAATGAATTATTTTTATATTTGTTAATATGTTGTTTCGAAGGGATTATCACTCCCTGGAGAATTTTCAATTTGCAGCATATAGAAGTCTTACTAAAACTAATTACCCGGGGTGAATATGGAAAACGACAGTATACAAAAAAAAATACCTGTACCTGGTAAAAGAAATGAATTTACTTCTTCCCTTATTGTTTCCACGTACAATTGGCCCGAAGCCTTATCACTCTGTTTACAAAGTATTCTTTCGTTAAAAGTTTTTCCTGGTGAAATTATTATTGCCGATGACGGGTCGAAAGAGGAGACAAAAAAGGTTATCGATGTGTTCGCTGACATTTCACCTGTTCCCGTAAAGCATATCTGGCATGCGGATGACGGCTTTCAGTTGGCTAAGATCCGCAATAAGGCGATTGCTGCCGCCGAAGGCAATTATATTATACAAATTGACGGCGATATTATACTGCACCCGTTTTTTATAGCAGACCACCTGCGTTTTGCAAAAAAAAATTCGGTTGTAAGAGCCAGCAGAACTTATATAAGTAAGGAACGGAGTAAAGAAATGTTAATGCAAAAATCTGTTAAAATTAATTTTGCCTCAAAGGGCATAGCTAACTCGCTTAGTGCAATTCGATTACCTTTGCTTTGGCCAATATTTGAAACATCTTACAAAAATAAAGGTGATGAGCGTTTTGAAATACATGGATGTAATATGGCCTTTTGGAAAGAAGATTTCGTTAAGGTGAATGGCTACAATGAAGCCTTTGTAGGTTGGGGGCCGGAAGACAAAGAATTAGTAGCACGATTATTGAATATAGGTGTAGAAAAACGTTTTGTAAAGCAGGGTGCAATAGCCTTTCACCTATATCATCGCGAAAATAAAAAAGAGAATTTACCCAAAAATGAAGATTTACTAAAAGAGGCAATCCAGACTAATAAACTCTTTTGTGAAGCAGGAATATATAAATATTTAAGTTAATGGCTAAAAAAATATCCGTCGCCCTTATTATTTCCACCTACAACTGGCCACAGGCCCTTCAACTCGTTTTAGATAGTATTGCCTTACAAACAATGCAACCCGATGAGGTGATCATTGCCGATGATGGCTCGGATAAAGAAACAGAGGATCTTATAAATCTCTACCGCCAAAAACTAACCATCCCGTTAAAGCATTCCTGGCACCAGGATGAGGGTTTTCAAAAAACCATCATTCTTAATGAAGCCATTGCTGATACCGATTGCGATTATATTATACAGATAGACGGAGATATTATTTTAGATAAAAATTTCATAAAAGATCATATAGCCGAGGCTCAAAGAGGATTTTTCATTTCAGGCAGCCGGGTTTTATTATCAGAAAGCAAAACTGCTGGTTTGCTGAATACCAGGATTCTTAAAAATATTTCCTTTTTTACCAATAATATTTCAAATAGATTTAATGCTATTCGCATTCCGTTTTTAAAAGATATTTTTACAAAGCGTCAGCAGCGCTCTGATGATTTTCGCGGATGTAATTGTGCCTTTTGGAGAGAAGATTTTTTACAGGTAAACGGGTACAATCACGAGCTTACAGGTTGGGGCCATGAAGATATTGAATTGGCCGCCCGCTTTATTAATCTTGGCTTAATTCAAAAAAAATTAAAAATGATTGCTGTCTGTTATCATTTATACCATCCCCTCGCCAACCGAAACAACGAAAATATAAACTATAAAAAATACCTGGCAACAGTTAAAAATGGTTTGCCTTATTGCATAAACGGTTACAATAATGTAATAAAAAAGAAATCATCCCTGTTGGTTGAGGTGTCTAATTAACAATTTTATTCCTTCATCCAAATTTGTTAAAGGCCGTTGTAAAATACTTTTCATTTTTGTAATATCTGGCTTTCTCCTTGTCATGTCACCTTCTATTAGTGGCGGCAGGTGAATTATTTTTGAAGTGGATTTTGTAAGGGCTATTATTTTTTCTGCCAGAGCAAGCATCGTGATTTCTACATCGCTTCCAACATTGATAGTGTCGTTTACAGCGAGGTTTTTTTCCAGAATTTTTACAGTAGTCTCTATATTATCGTCAACAAAACACAGCGTACGGGTTTGCGAACCATCGCCGTATATATGGATAGCTGCATTTTTAAGGGCAGCTTTTAAAAACAATGGTAAAACAAAGTCCTCGCTTTGTCCCGGGCCATAAGTATTAAAAAATCTAAATACAGTATAACTTAAACCAAATTCCTGGAAGTAAGATCTGCAAAAAGCTTCGCCGATATTTTTTACAACGGCATAAGGTAAACGGGAATTTAAAGGCGTAGTTTCTTCGTGCTGCGGTAAGGTTACGGGTTCGCCATATACTTCAGAAGAAGAAGAATAGAATATCCTTTTCACCCCTGTATTCTTAGCCAGGTTCAGCATGTTTTTAATCCCGTCAATATCCCGTAAAACAAGAATGGGACTTTCAAGCGTTCTTTTTACCCCAACAACGGCGGCGTAATGAAATACATACTCAAATTTAAAAGATAACATGATCGCCGATAACTCATCGTAATTGTTTACATCAGCCTGTATAAATTTAAAATTCGGAACTGTTGCATCAGGTAAATTACTAATCGAACCCGTCGACAAATTATCCGCCACTACTACAAAATTTACCGGATCTTTCACAAGCCGAATCGCCAGGCTTCCACCACCAACGTTTCCTGCACCGCCTGTAATTAAAATAATTGCCATAGCTATTTTTTACTTCTTATTTACTGTGAGAATGATTGCTGAAAATAATACAATTAATATCAACTTAATTATTTTCCAACGGTTGAGGCGAAACGGGCTGGGGTTGGGTTTGCTAAATCCAAGATCGAGTCTTTTTGCAAATCCATTAAAATTGCCGACAACAATTGTATTGCAAAGCGCTCCTAATTCCTGGGTGTTTTTTACCATCACCAGGTTAAACAACACCGCTAAAGAAAACGTTCTTCCAACTTTAATGGCCTTTATCAAGTTTACCAAAAATTCTGCCAACAGTGATGCGGCAAAAAAAGCAAGCAGCAAAAACATTTTTTTATACGCAATTGCCAAAGGCAATACCAGCAATAATAAAAGAATGGTTTCAGTAGTATTGGTAAAGTCCCGGTAAGCGTAATTTTTAACCGGTGCTTTTAGCAACAGATCGCTGGCACCCTGCCCATACCTAAACATTCTTTTAAATTGCATTTTTCCATTGTTCCACCAGGGGTGGCTAACAATTGCATTAGGTACCGAAAGATATTTTTCGCCAAATAAAAGATGATTGCGCACTAAAAAATCTATGTCTTCGCCGCTTTTTTTTAAATGCGCATCGAACAAATCCAGATCCATTTTTTGCCGGTTCAATAGTATGTTCGCTGTTGGTGCCCATACTATTTCAGGGTGATATTTTGCAGCTTTAAAATGGCCTACGGTACCGTTTATTTCAAGCGCTTTTGTTACAGCATTAAAGGGTGTGGGAAATTCGGTTGTGCCTGCAAAACCAATGGCACCAGGTGTATGCTCTATTGCATCAACATATTCATACAATAAATTTTCGTTGGGTACTATATCATCATCCAGCAATAATATCCATTTGCTGTTGCCCGCCAATATCCCCTTGTTCCTTGTAACCGAAGGCCCGGAATTAACGGCGTTTACTGTCAATTTTATTTCACCTGAATCTGCCAGTGCAATTATGCCAGGCGGTATTGTTGCCGCAGGATTATCAGCAACGATATAAATAAAAAAATTAAATTGTGGTGGCTTTGGTAGATTAATAATGGGCAACAACATTTTTTCGTCAAGACGGTAACACGGAATAATAATGTCTATCGAATTATTGTAGCCCATTTTTCAAAGATATATTGTTTGATATAAATGTAATAAACAGACCATATCTGTTAAGTAAACCACTTTATGATGGCGGCAAAACGTGCATTGTTTTTTTTTCCTTTAAATCCTGCCGAGCAAAATAGCGGTAGCCAAAATAGGGTAGTAAACCTTTTACTGTATTTTAAACGACGCAATATAGAGGTAGACTTTGCAAGCAAATTAGTATGGGGCAAATGGACAGAAGCATCATCAAAATTATTTAATGAATCAAGCCTGGCAAAGCGGCTTTTTATTTTCAGGCGAAAACCCGAAAAGAAAAATGCCATCAGCTATTTTTTCAATTATAAAATACAACACCTTGCTTTTGAGAAAAAGCTCAGGCTTGTTAAAGGCTCTTTCCCCAATCACACCACATTAAATTTACGCAGGCAACTGGATGCTGTACTTAAAGAAAATACTTACGATTATATCATCATCAGCTACGCTTACTGGGCAGACCTGGTTAAAAACAATCCTTACCTCGGCAAGGCAACTACCATTATTGATACACACGATCTTTTATCGGCGCAACACCAGCATGATGCAGGGTTTGACCGGACCGCCGCCATTGGCGATGAGCTACGCAGGCTATCTCTATTTGACCAAATATGGGCCATCTCGCCGGAGGAAACTTATTTGTTTGAACAGTTTTTTAAAGGCAAGGTTAAGTACATTCCGATGATGATGGACGACGTGGAAAAGCCAGCCAAAACATTCCGGGTTTTTGACCTTATTTATGTAGCAACAGACAATCCGCACAACCTTATTTCTGCCGCGTGGTTTTTTAAGGAAGTGTACCCATTGCTTCCTGCCACGCTTTCTATTTGTATTATTGGTACTATTTTAGATCATGTGCCTGCAACCATTTCTAATATTCACCGGGTAGCTTTTACTGCCTCACTCACCGACTATTACAACCGGGCTAAAGTGGTTATATGCCCGATGCTTTCAGGTACAGGCGTAAAAGTTAAAGTGGTAGAAGCTATGGCCCATGGCCTGCCTGTTGTTTGCACCAGTCATGGCATAGATGGCATACCCGAGAAAGTAAATAATGGTTGCCTTGTATCAAATGATGCAGCAAGATTTGCTGCAAATATTATGCAATTGCTGCAAAATGAAGCATTGTATGCACAGCAAAGCGAACTTGCACTGGCATGTTTTAAAAGAAATTTCACTACGCAGACAGTTTATAAAAAACTTGATGCCGCTTTAAATTTAAATAATGAGGAAGGTTAAAAAAGTGCTGCTTGTTTTTTTTAATGGCAAATCAAATGCCGGCGGTGCCGAACGCATGGTACTGTACCTGGAAGAATATTTACAAAGCCGTGGGTTTGAAACAGAAATCATTGATGAACATCATTTATTAAATACCTTTTTCGGCAAACAATTTAAACGCATTTTTAACCATCGCCACTTTAGCAAACGTAAAGCTATTTATATGGGACGGTTTACGTCTGCTTATTTATGGAGCAGAAAACTTTCTAATCACATGGTGATTTCCAACGGAGAATCCACACCGTTTTTTCCGGTTGATTTTATCATTAACCAGGGCTGCTATCATGTAATGGAACGTGATTACGGGCGCAAGGAAGAAAAGCTTAGCAGGATAGCCAAACTTCAACGGCTTGCCTGTACTATTGCCCGGCAGGTGATTACTGTTACCGAAAAAGTTAAAAACGATTTGGTTGTAAACTACCGCATTCCCGCAGAAAAAATAACCATTGTAAGCAACAGGGTAGACACCAATTTTTTTAAAGTATTGCCTCGGGAAATAACAGGTAAAAAAACGGTGCTTTGTGCAGGCAGGCTTGAAGTTGGAAAGGGATTGGTAAATCTTCAAAAACTGGCAGATATCATCGAAAAAAGTACAGACTGGAAATTGTTGATTGCCTGTAACAACTCAACCAATGTGGAGCTCTTTTCGCACCTTAAAAATACAGAAGTAAAAATCGGATTGGGCATGCATAATATTAATGCAGAAGCCTATTCAAAAGCCGATCTTGTATTTTTCCCTTCACTCTCTGAAAGCTTTGGCATGGTTACCATTGAAGCTTTGTCTGCGGGCGTTCCGGTGGTTGGTAACCCAGTGGGCATTTTGCCTTTACTTGCAGCAAGAAATTTTCCGGGCGTACATGTATTTGAAGGAATGAAGGAAGATATACTAAATGATTTTACGGATATTGTAGATGGTTTTCGTGCAGGTGTTGACAGGCACGAATTGCATGCACAGGTAGAAGAAGAATTCGGCATCCCGTCTTACAGAAAAAGCTGGGATAACATTATAAGTGCAAGTTTTATAATTCCTAAAAAGCCCTGATGGAAAAACTTATTTTATATATCAAAACATACCGGCCCGATTTTGAAAGGGTACAAATGCTGCTAAGGTCTATTGAAGAATATAACACAGATAATATCCCTGTATATATTTCTGTAAATGATCGGGATTACAAATATTTTAAAAATAATCTTTCAGGCAGTTTTACGCTGTTTCGCGACAGCGATATTGTGGTAAGTAAAATGAAAGATGGCTGGCGCCACCAGGCAATTGTAAAACCTCATCTATACCGGGCTAATATTTGTGAAAATTATTTATGTGTTGATTCGGACAGCGTATTTATCCGCCCTTTTACACGGGCTGATTTTATGTACGATGAAAATACACCCTATACCATCATGCATGAAAATAAAACCTTCATGGATATGCTGGAAATTTTAGGAATGGATTCTGCGGATATATTTCACATCAATGCATTAAAATCTATCCGGGAAAGATTTGGCACACGCGGCAAATTATGGGACTATGGCCCGAACCCGCATTTGTGGTCAACAAAGGTTTGGCAACATTTTATTGAAGTGTACCTGGCAGCACAGAACCATACCTTTGAAAGCTTTTACCGGGAGATGGAACTATCTGCCCTACCACATGAGGCCGCTATTTATGGTGAGTATCTTTTAAAAACGAGATTGAT
>JBGSIG010000025.1:0-4227 GCA_041742655.1 Ferruginibacter sp.
CTCGGCTCTTTCACCCACTTCGTTGGCTAATTTTTCTGCCTGTACAATAAACTGCAAGGCTTTATTTTTATCATTAAGTTTATAATAACTGTTTGCCAGCACTAAACTTGTTGAACTTAGAAAATACTTGTTCCCCATTTGTTTGGCATAGGTATACATCTCCAGATATTTATCCAACGCTGCTGAAAAATCTTTTTTAATAATATAGTAATCGCCCATATTGTTGTAAATGGTAGCCAGTTGATACAGGTCATTATTTTTTTGAGCAAGTGGTAAGGCTTTCTCTAACAGTTCGTATGCTTTTTCGTATTGGTCAAGTTGATTGTAAGAAACGGAAAGATTTACCAGGCCATCTACCAAAGAAATGCTGTCGCCAAGTTTTTGAGCCATTTCAATAGCTTTGTTGGCGTACTCAATAGCTTTGTAATGTTCTTTTTGTTCTTCCAGTAATGCATTTATATTGGAATATAAGGAGGCCAAATATTTTTGATCGCCAGTCATTTCCCATAACCGTTCTGCCTGCAGGTAATACTGCATTGCTTTTACCCGATCGTTTTTATGTAAATACACGTTTCCTAAATTAGCCAGGGCCCTGCCCACCTTTGTAGTATCATTCTGTAACCTGGCAACAGTAACAGCTTTTTCAAAAGCCGCAACGGCGCTATCCATTTTGTTCAATTCAATATTGCAATTTCCAATGTTTATATAGCATACAAACACGCAGCCATTACATTTTACTTGTTCGCTTAATGCTAAGGCCTGCTCATAAAGATCCATACTTTTTGCAGGCGCCTCCGCCTCAATAGATTCGCCCATTTGTAATAATGTAATTGCTTTTGCTGAATCATTGGCAGCAAGCTTCAGTTTATTCAACAGGCTGTCAGGAATCGTTTGCGCAAATCCATTGTTGAATACCAACAGTAGTAAACTTGTAACAATCCTTAAAAAATATGATGGAATAACCTGCATAGAAATGTAACAGTATAATGTATAAAGGTTACCATTATCTTTCACAAAAGCAAACAATCACTTTAAATTACCAGTTTACGGTGATTATAATACAATCCTTCATGAATCACTGTTTCAGGTGATGTGCTGACATTTTTATCCTAATACATTTGAACAGGCAATATTTTAAAATAATTCTTGAATAGCAAATTAATAAACATGAAAAAAAATCTACTCACCCTTATTATTCTTTCTGCTGCATTATATGCCAATGCTCAATCATGTGCTGAAGTGCAGGGATTGTCTCCTGTAACACTGCGATTTGGAACTAACGCATATGGCTATCCTGAATCAAATCTGCCCACGGTTCCCCTTTATTGGAACCGATTTTATAAGCTAGATGAATTGACGGGCAACTTAGTTCCTCAAACTTGCAGCTATACAGGCGATCCAAATCTTCACGAATTTGCTGCCTGCGCCTGTTTTCTTACAGGCACTTATTTTAGAAAAGTTACGGATGCCTGTGATGCTACTCCCTGCGGAGGTGATGTCAACTTGCCTCAATTACCAAGAACGAATAATAGTAATTCTTCCTCAAGCTGGTCACAAAGTGCTACATGGATAAGCAACCAGGTTCCTGATGTTTCATCAGCCCTTTCCATACTGGTTACAAAATCTACATTGTTTGACGCGGACCTAAGTTTTTCAGAAGGTCATTGGCTCATACTTTCTTCTGGCAACAGTCATATAATTTCCGGAAATACTGTAACTACTAATTCAGTGATTCAGTTGTATGACGCTGCTCAATTGGAAAACTTTGGAACACTGAAAGGATATGGGCAAGTAATGGGATCCTTAATAAATAGCGGCACATTATCTCCGGGAAATTCACCGGGAAAATTTACTATAACCGGTAACTACACGGCAAATAGTACAGCCGTGCATCAAATAGAAATAGCTTCGTCAAATTTATACGATACTATAAGCATAGTAAAAGATATATCCTGTTCGAGTGGCAACGCAATATTGAATGGAACACTAAATGTTAGTTTGTTATACGGATTTATGCCCGCATTGGGCGATGTTTATAAAATTATTACGTTCTCTTCAGCAACAGGAACTTTTACAAGCCACAACTTACCGTCGTTGCCAACTGGTTTGATATGGGAAATAAAATATAATCCCACTGATGTTACCCTACAGGTTAATGCAGTTGTGCTACCCTTAACTTTTACTTCGGTAAAGGTTTACCAAAAAGACAATGGCGCACAGGTTGACTGGTATACAGAAAATGAAGTGAATGTGAAAAAATATGAAGTGGAAAAAAGTACTGATGGAATTTACTTTAAACTGGCAGGATCAGTTAATGCTAAAGTTAGCGGAGCAGGCACAAACAGTTATGGCTGGTTTGATTTTTCTCCACAAAATGGCGATAACTATTACCGCATTAAAGCCATAGATATAGATGGCTAGTTTAACTACTCCGCAATTAAGGTGACAATTTTTTCAGGCAATGATAAAATTTTGGCTTACCCCAACCCTGTAAAAAAGGGAAAGACGTTGCAGGTACGCCTGCAAAATACCGCGGCAAGTAAAATTGAAATTATTAATGCTTCGGGTCTTGTAGTCTATCGTAATTCGGGTACAATAAATGGCTTTATGCAAATACCAATTTCAACTTATTTCAGCCCTGGGCAATATGTGTTGCGGGTGATAAGTAATAATACAGTAAAGACAAAGAAAATATTAGTGCAGTGAAATAAATAATGGATACGACCACCTCAAATATCAATCTATAAAAATGAAAAAAATAATTGCCCTTGTCTTTTTATCTGTGTCAATAAATGTAAACGCTCAAAATAATATTGTGGAAGATAGCACAGCTAAACCCGCCATTACCGCAATAGGAAAGCCAGATGGCGAAAAAGCTGAAATGAAAATTGGTAAAGAGGGTGGCAGCATCACTTCATCCGATGGGAAAGTAACATTGGTAATTCCCGAAGGAGCCATATCTAAAAAAACAAATTTCAGTATTCAGCCCATTACCAATGCTGTGCCAAATGGCAATGGCAAAGCCTATCGCCTGGAACCATCAGGCATACAGTTTAACCAACCCGTGCAACTTGTTTTTAATTATGATGATGAAGAGGCTGAAGACAGTATGAAGTTGCTGATGGGTATTGCTATGCAGAGTAATACGGGCCAATGGTATGGCCTCAAAAAAATTACGTTGGACACACTAACAAAAACTATCAGCGGAAATATCAGGCACTTTAGCGATTGGTCAAAATTTGATGCCATTAAATTGTACCCTTCTTCAGCAAGACTTAAAGTAAAAAAAAATATGAACTTAACTATTGATTTAATATCAGGCGAAGAAGATGAATTGATCCCGCTAAATAAAGATGATGATCTTGCCCCGCTGGTAAAACGTAAAATTCCCTGGACGTCAACCTGGGCCGCAAACGAAATTGTAAATGGAAATTCAGGAGTTGGAAAAATTGGTGTGGTCTCAAAAACAGACATCACTTATACAGCCCCGGTTACAATACCTGCGAAAAATCCTGTAGCCGTAACAGCAGAATTAAACGGCCTGACCTTTAAAACAAAAGTGAAGGGAAATGAAATTGTATTTCATAAACTTAGACTGGAAAGTAATATACTTATTTACGATAATGCCTATGAAGTTAAAATTGTTAGCAGTGCCAAAGGAAGCGCAGGAAGCCAACTCGGCAACGTGACTTATAAGGATACAGGCAGTTTTGTAGTCTCTATAAACGGAAAGGATACCAAATTAATTGAGAAAATAAATAAAAATGCAGATGATAAATTAGATTATAAAGGTAAATGTATCATTACACTTTTAAAAGCAGGTACAGGCAATGTGCACATTATAGGAACACAAAATATACAAATTATACCGCCAACAACACCAGCGGGCAACGCCTGGATAAACATCATATTTAAGCGTGTTCCTACAATATTTTCACTATTACAAGCCAAGTGCCCCCCTGTTGGTAGAGGTGACTGGACAACTACTACCACTGCACAGGCAAATGCTATGGTTGCGGCTATGATGCCTGCTTTTCCACAGCAAATTAAGTTTGAATTAAAGGAAGGAGAGCAAACGCAGGTAATAGGAGATGAAGGCGGAGAGTTGTATGTAAAATACACTATAGAACAATTAAAAGATGATTAGGGAAAGCACCTGCTCAACCTTTAAGGTGATTTCTTATAATATAGGCTGAATCACTGTTTCGGGTGATGCGTTGAAGAACC
>JBGSIG010000026.1:0-4387 GCA_041742655.1 Ferruginibacter sp.
CTATACGTTAATTAATAATCCAGATAAAGCTGCTGCGTTGAAAGAGGCGGCATTCAACTTTGCTGTTTTAAACTACAGCAATAAAACTATGTTTGCAAAATACGAGGCGGTATTCAAAAGCCTGCTGATTAATTAAGAGAGAGCCGGTAGAATATATGCCGGGTAATACTTGTAGTGCAATGAAAATTTTATTTTATCTCAGGATTGTAGTGATGGGTGGGGCAGAAAATTATTTGCTTACATTATTGCCCGAATTAAAAAAGCGAAACATCGAAGTTGGTTTTTTTTGCACCAGGCAACATAATAACAAAGAGATAATCGACCATTTTACCACTCATTTTAACCGCCACAATATTCCTGTATATGTTTGTAAGGCTTCGTCTTCCCTTTCTTTAAAAGCAGCAAAGGCCCTGGCCAAAACCATTAAGCGGGAGCAATACACTATTTTGAGTGCCCACCTGGTACATGCAGAAATAGTCAGCGGCTTATCAAAAATGTTTTTTAAAACCTCCTGTAAATTGGTTGTAACACAGCATGGATATTTTCAAAAATTTATGGATCTCCATGGTCTGGACTATAAAAAAATTAATAAACTAACTGCCAGTTACCAGCTAATGAAATTTATTCAGCGCTTTGTTACCAATAATTTCGCGGTGTCTAAGGGGGTTGCCGATTTTTATATTCATTCAGGAATTTGCAAACCATCAAAAATGCAGGTAATATATCACGGCATAGAACCTGGTATTTGTAAAAATACTACTTCAATAATCAGGTATTCAACCAACCAACTATTAATAATTGGTAGGCTTCGTAAGTTTAAAGGCCATCACTTTTTAATTCAGGCAGTTAAAATACTCTACAACGAAATTGCCGACTTAAAATTGGTAATTCTTGGAGACGGAGAGGAGATGACTACGCTTAGAGATATGGTA
Source organism: Ferruginibacter sp. (assembly GCA_041742655.1). Classification (GTDB taxonomy): domain Bacteria; phylum Bacteroidota; class Bacteroidia; order Chitinophagales; family Chitinophagaceae; genus Ferruginibacter. Next base: position 933 of record JBGSIG010000026.1, read on the forward strand.
AATGAATACAAATTGAATGAATATGTTGTTTTTGAAGGGTACAGTGACAACGTATTTAATTATATAGCGGGCTCTGATATAATAGTAGCGCCATCAATAGCTGAAGCTTTTGGATTAATAGTGCTGGAAGCATATAGTTGTGCAAAGCCTGTGGTTGCATTTAACGTGCCTGCATTTAATGAAAACATTGTTGACAATGAAACCGGCAGCCTGGCAACCCCTTACAACGTGAAAGCATTGGCCGAAAAAATAAAATACCTGTTACAAAATAAAAATATTGCGGCGCAATATGGCGAAAATGGAAGAAAATTATTAAAAGATGAGTTCTCTTTAGAATCAGCGGTAGAAAAAACTATTGATTTTTATGTCAATAGTTAAATCGGGAAAATAAAGCATCCGCATACGGCCTTAACACAGCGAAAATGGGTCGGTGAGTGTTTACTTCGGATACCTTCAAACCGTATCTTTGTTTTTGAATGAGAACGGCTTTGCAGATGAAGCATATGATAAAATGCGATTATAGCAGACCTGCCCCGGAAAATTAGCGGTACAGCTATTACCTTTGCAGCTATCTATTTGTAAAATTGTTATTAATTTACTTGTCCCGATCTTATTTTAAAAGGTGTAATAAATTTTAAAAATTGGCCTCCAACACAATAAAAAACATAGCCATTGTATCCAATACGTCCTGGTATGTGTACAATTTCAGGAAGGGACTTTTAAAAAAATTAGTTGATTGCGGGTACACTGTATTTGCCATAGCTCCTAAAGATAAGTTTGTGCCGGAAATAGAATCGTTGGGCTGCACTTTTATTGAACTAAAGAATATCAATAACCAGGGCAAAAATCCATTGCAGGATATTTTATTAACCCTTGAACTTCGCAAAATATTCATTTCAAATAGAATAGAATTTTGCTTTTTGTTCACGCCTAAAATAAATATTTACGGATGCATTGCCGTTAAGTTTACCGCAATAAAAGCCGTAGCTACTATAAACGGCTTAGGTTTTGTTTTTAATGATGATCAGCCTGGATGGCTAAAGTTTACCGTTAAAGAACTATACACCATTGCCTTTAAAAATTTAAAGGCGATTATTTTTCAAAACAACGATGATAAAGAATTTTTTTTACGGCTAAAAATCATAAACAGTCTGCATCAAATTATTGTTACAAGGGGTTCAGGAACTAACCTTGAAGAGTTTTATCAAAAAAGGGTTTTTAATGCTAATAGCAACCTGTTTTTTTTGTTATCATCCAGGTTGATAAAAGAAAAGGGCATCTACGAATATTTTGAAGCCGCTAAAAACCTAAAAGCAAAATATCCCACTGTAACATTCGCCCTATTGGGTTTGCAGGCAGATAATCCATCCTCTATTCCCCTGGAAGTAATTAACGAAATACATAATAAAAAAGTGATTGAATATTGGGGAGAATCGGAAGACATGAGCAGCATATTAAATGATGTTGACGTAATGGTACTTCCGTCTTACTACAAGGAGGGAATACCTAAGATATTAATTGAAGCCCTGGCGAAAGGCCTGCCTGTAATCACTACTAATAACGTTGGATGCAGAGAAACTGTGGATGATGGTGAAAATGGCTTTTTGATTGAGATAAAAAATGCTGAGGCATTGGAACGGGCCATGGAAAAAATGATTCTCATGTCGTGCGAAGAATTAGCAGCCATGGGTGCCCGCAGCAGAACCAAGGCAGAGCAGGAATTTGACGAGGCCTATAACCACCAGGCGTACCTCTCAGTGCTGAATAGTTAAAACACTAGTAAATCTCATCTCAAACACAATAGTCCAATATTACATCCATTCCTTCCACCATAGCATAAAAATAAAAATCAGCCATATCTGCCAGTCGTCTTTTTCCTTCCCTGCAAAATAATCATCCATCAGTTGTAGCACATATTCTTTATTTAAAATATCCTGGTTCCGGAGGCTTTCATTGTTTACTGTTTCCAATAACAGCGGTTTTAGATTTCCTTTTAGCCATTGCCCGAAAGGTATTCCAAAACCCATTTTAGGCCTTTCCATTATTTCGGCCGGTAAATATTTGTGTGTCAACTGCTTTAATAAATATTTCTTTTTGCCTTTATTATATTTAAGTTCAGGCGGCAATTGTGCAGCCCACTCAATAATGCGATGGTCCAGCAACGGCTCCCTTCCTTCAAGGCCAACACTCATGGTGGCCCGGTCAACCTTGGCTAGTATATCATCCGGCATATAGGTTTTATAATCTGCAGCCAGCAGGGTATTGATAAATCCATAATCGGGGATGGAGTCAATAGCATTCAACGGAATATCGTGCAGGGAGTATTTATTTACCAGCCGTTGCATATCTGCTGTAAGAAAATGCTCACTTAGTAAATCACCCGTAGTGAGAATATTTTTTTGTACGAGCAACGAGCCCATTTTTCTTTGCCGCATACTTAAACCAGGCAACGAGTGCAACAATTTGGCACCGGCTTTTCTAACAACGTAAGGCAGCATTTTTTGCACTTTAACTATTTTGGCCACCTGGTCGTACCGGGCATATCCCGCAAAAATCTCATCACCCCCATCTGCTGATAAAGCAACTGTAACCTGCTGCCTTGCAAATCGGCTTACCAGTATTGTTGGTATGGCAGAGCTATCGCCAAAAGGCTCATCATAAAAAAAAGGAAGCGAAGGTATTATTTCCTGAGCTTCCTGTGTGGTGCAATAATATTCGTTGTGGTTAGTGCATAAATGCTGCGCCACATTTTTGGCATGGTTAGCTTCGTTATATGCGTCATCTTTAAAGCCAATGGTAAAAGTGTTTATTTTGCTAGCATTATTCTTTTGCAAAATGGCCGTTAGTAACGAGCTGTCGTATCCTCCACTTAAAAACACGCCCACCGGTACGTCACTCACCATTCGATACTGAAAGGCAGATTCACAAAGTGTTTCCAGGTGATCAAGCGCTTCTTTTTCACCTATTTCAATTGCTGGTTTGTCATAGTAGTCCAACACATTCCAGTATTGAGTTAACTGCAACGATTGAGTTTTTAAATTTAGCTCGGCAAAATAGCCCGGTAATAGTTTATGGGTATTTTTAAAAATGCTATACGGAGCTTTTATATAACCATATCTAAAATAAAGCGATAAAGCAACTTCATCAACCACTTTTTTAAAATTAGTAAACGAATGAAAGGCTTTTAGCTCTGAGGCAAATAACAGGCAACCATCGGCAAAAAAATAATAAAGCGGTTTTACGCCGGCACGGTCTCTTATTAAGAAAATCTTTTCAATATTGGAATCATACACAGCAATGGAAAACATTCCAATAAAACGGCTAAGGCAGCTTATACCGAATTGTTGATAGGCTTTGATAATAACTTCCGTATCGGAGTTCGATATAAAACGATGTCCTTTTTCTTCGAGTTCAATCCGTATTTCTTTAAAATTATATACTTCACCATTTAGTAC
>JBGSIG010000027.1:0-3236 GCA_041742655.1 Ferruginibacter sp.
GGCCTGGTTGCCTATAAATATGCATTAACAGCAATAACTGCCGGTAATTTTGTTGTATGGCAGGCGGGGCTCAATTTTTTATTGATTGCTGTTGCGGGTATTGCAGTTGGTCTTTTGTTGGGTTATTGCATGTACCTGGTACATAAAAATTTTGTTGGCGATCCTATTATTGAAGTAACCTTCACTTTTCTTACTCCTTTTGCGGCCTATTTGCTGGCAGAGCATTTTCATTTTTCCGGCGTGCTTGCGGTGGTAACTACCGGGCTTTATCTTTCTTTTCGTTCAGGACAAATATTTACGCATCAAAGCCGCATCATGGCTTATTCGGTATGGGAAGTAGTGGTATTTATTTTAAACGGGCTCATCTTTGTACTGATAGGTTTACAATTGCGTAGTGTAATAAGCGGGATTAATAATTACCCTGTAAAATCGTTAGTGCTTTATGGATTGGCGGTAAGTTTTGTAGTGATCATTGTACGGTTTGTATGGGTAATACCTGCTGCACTAATACCAAGGTGGTTAAGCAAACGCATCCGGGCAAAGGAATCTTTTGATTTTAGAAACCTGGTAGTTTTCGGCTGGGCAGGCATGCGTGGTGTGGTATCTATGGCAGCAGCGCTGGCCTTGCCCATTTTATTACCTGATGGTACAGCTTTTCCTCATCGCAATTTGGTTATTTATCTTACTTTTTGTGTAATACTGTCTACATTAGTTTTGCTAGGTGCTACATTGCCCTGGCTAGTAAAAACAATCGGCATTAAGCCTTACTCCCTTGCTTTAGAAGAATACGACGTGCGTACCAATGTGGTATCAGAAACCATTATGTATATTGAGGAAAATCTTTCATTGGTGCAGGATGATCTGCTTAATAATATTAAAAGCAAGTACGAAGTAAAATACAACCGTTTGCAAAAAACTGAGTTGCCTTCTAATTATTTTGGTAAAGGAAAAACATTTTCCGGCGATATTTTTAATGAGTTTACACAAATGCAGATAGACCTGATAAATGTTGAAAGAAAAACGGTGGAACGCATGCATCGAAAGGGTGAAGCAAGTGAAGAAATTTTACGAAAAATAGAACGTGAGCTGGACCTGGAAGAAACACGATTACAACTGGAAATATATACCGGTTAAATATTTGCCGCGGGTGTGTAGTTGATATCTAACCTTTCAATTTAGATAATCTTCGCATCCTGAACACCGATGTTGTGTTTCCCGACCAACATCCGAAGCCTCAACCAGTACAAACTTAGCAATATATTATTTACTTCTCCGTAGCTCGGTGGGTCGGCTAAGGCCAGACCCGCCTGTGAACGATTAAGCTTAGTTATTAGCGGTTCGGACTACTCTTTCACGATTTAGATGCCGATTGTAAGTTGTCAACTATTTTCTTTTGATAAAAGTTGATAATAGAAAAATAAGTCCAACAATAAAAAGTCCTAACCCAAGCAGCAAGCAAATAATGCTTGTGGCATTTCCTCTAATAGTTGTCCAAGCAAAAGCATTCAAAAGCCAACCTGTATACAACAATTTACTATTATCCCGTCTTTTTCTAAAATTTCCTACTATATTGCGTTCCTAAAAAAATTTGTGCTATATGAGTTTTAATAATTTCAAAGTTCCTTACCCTGTTAACGAAGAGTATAATAAAAGAATAGCTTACTTCTCCATGGAGTTTGCGGTGCATCAACCTTTAAAAATTTATAGCGGCGGCCTTGGTTTTTTATCTGGTTCGCATATGCGAAGTGCTTACGAACTAAAACAGAATTTAGTAGGTATCGGCATTTTATGGAAATATGGTTATTATGACCAGGCCCGCAATGCAGACCAGACGCTGCAGGTGCAGTGGAACGAAAAAATTTACAATTTTTTAGAAGATACCGGCATTAAATTTCAAATCACCATTCATGATCACCCTGTTTGGGTAAAGGTGTGGTATCTTAACCCGCAGACATTTAAGAGTGCGCCAATGTTTTTATTGAGCACCGATTTGCCGGAGAACGATTACGTTAGTCAAACCATTAGCCACCGTTTGTATGATGGCAACGTAGCAACCAAAGTGGCACAGTTTATTTTACTGGGTGTTGGTGGTGCTAAGTTAATGGATGAAATAAATTTTAATCCTGAACTATATCATTTGAATGAAGCGCACGCAATCAGCGCTGCATTTTACCTGTATAGAAAATTTGGAAATATAGAGGATGTTAGAAAGCGTTTGGTATTTACAACACATACGCCGGAAGAGGCAGGTAATGAAAAGCATGATATTTTTCTTTGCCAAAAGATGAGTTATTTCTGCGGCATGCATATAGATGATGTACGCAAATTAACAGGGATTAAGGATGACCAGTTTAACCATTCACTGGCTGCGCTGCGTTTTGCAAAATTAGCCAATGGTGTATCGCAGTTGCATGGCGAAGTAAGCCGTAAAATGTGGGGTAAGTACAAAGGGATCTGCGAAATAAAAGCCATAACCAATGCACAAAACTGGACTTACTGGGCAGACAAGCAATTGTACAAAGCCAAAGCTAATGCTGATGATGTTTGGTTTGATGACCGCAAAAGATTTTTGAAGAAAAGAGCATTGGATATTGTTGCAGACCAAACCGGTAAACTAATGGACCCGGATGTTTTAACGATAGTGTGGGCACGCCGGTTTGCAGGTTACAAAAGGGCCGAGTTACTAACCCGAGACCATAAACGCTTTGAAGCATTGTTACACAATACGAAATACCCAGTACAAATCATTTGGGCAGGTAAACCTTATCCGCTGGATTACCCCGCTATCAACGATTTTAATCACCTCGTTCATTTGAGCAAACAATATAAAAATGTTGCAGTGTGTATCGGCTACGAATTGTCGTTAAGCAAACGCCTGAAACAGGCGGCCGATGTGTGGTTAAATAATCCACGGGTATCACGGGAAGCAAGCGGCACAAGCGGTATGACGGCGGCAATGAATGGCGCAGTAAACTTTAGCACCAACGATGGCTGGATATGCGAATTCATTCACAACGGCAACAATGGTTTTGTGGTGCCGCCAATTGACTATGAAAAAGTACATGTGCAGGAGCAGGATGAGTACGACATGAATAAATTGTACGAAATACTGGAAACACAAATCCTTCCTTTGTATTACGATAACAAAGAAACCTGGCGTGAAATAATGAAGAACGGAATGAGTGATGTTCAGGTTAAGTTTGATAGCAACAGGATGGCGGATGAATACTACAAAA
>JBGSIG010000028.1:0-12218 GCA_041742655.1 Ferruginibacter sp.
CAGAAACCTATCTTATCCAGCTGGCTTTTAAATGTAGTTATATTTTTTTCGGTTGTATCAGCCGGGTGTTGGCCTGTTTCCAGTGCATACTGTTCCGCTGGCAAACCAAAACTATCGAAACCCATGGGGTGTAACACGTTAAATCCCTTCAGCCTTTTGTAACGGCTAAAAATATCACTGGCTATATAACCCAACGGATGACCCACATGCAAACCTGCACCGCTTGGGTACGGAAACATATCGAGCACATAATATTTTGGCTTGGGAGAATCGTTGAAAACTTTGTAAGCCTTATTGGCTTTCCATTTTTCCTGCCATTTTTTTTCTATCTCGTTAAACTTGTATTCCATACCCTACATCCTCAATGGGACTTTTACTGTGTTGTATTAATAAATTGTGTTCCTGGTTTTTTGAATATTTGTTCAACACCGCAAGTGCCTGGGTTAAATAATTTATAGGTGCTGTTATATTGAAATTGAACTGCACTTTTGATGATACCCGGCCACGACCTATTTAATTTTGTGAAAGAAAAGTTATTTTATCCTTCATGCAACAATACCCATGCAACAATAAAAATATATTTACCGGGCAATCGTTTTGCAGTGGGCAAAAGTACAGTAAAGCAGATAAAAAACCTTTATTTTTGCTCGCCTGCAGGTTGCGGAAAACAAAACCTGGAAACTTCAAACGCTCAAACAATAGAAAAAAATATGGCTCAATTCGGAAAAGCAAGCAGTAAACGTGGTCAGCCAACTTATGCGTATGCCATTATTGGTGTGGCGTTGGTATTGTTCTTATTTGGAATTGTAGGTTGGTTTTTTCTAAACCTTCGTAAATCGGGGGATTATTTTAAGGAGAATATCCAGGTGCATGCTTTTTTATACAAGGAAGCAGGAATTGGTAGAATCGACAGTCTTAAAAATTACATTGCAGCAATTCCTTATACAAGGGATGTTCAGCATATTACAAAGGAAATGGCCGCCCAGGAATGGAACAAGGACAATGACAGTACCTGGAAAAAACTGCTGGATTATAATCCCCTGCCAGAGAGTATTGACTTTTTCATAAAAGCCGATCATGTAGAAAAAGACAGTCTGATACTGTTGTCCGAGAATTTACAAGGAGCATTTCCGGGCGTTATTAAAGATTTTCAATTTCCCACAGAAACTGTTACCAAAATTAGTGGCTTTGTAAAAAGCGGTGCTGTTGCGTTCCTGATAGGTGCCATTATTCTCACTATTTTAGTAATATTTTCAATTGATAATACCATACGGCTGGCAATGTACAGCAACCGGTTTTTAATAAAAACCATGCAAATGGTTGGAGCCACCAGGGGCTTTATCGCAAAGCCAATCACGTCAAGGGCTGTATTAAACGGGCTGATAGCGTCAGCCTTTGCAATATTGGCTATATGGGGTTGTATTTTATTAGTTGAAAATCTTGTACCTACGTTCAAATTGCTGCACGACAACCGAAGCTTGCTCATTCTATTTTTAATCATTATTGCTTTAGGTATCACTATCACTTTATCGAGCACTTATATGGCAGTATTAAAATACCTGAAAATGAAACTGGACGATTTGTATTAATTTACCAGAAACACATCATTAAAATATTATTTCTTTTATTTGCATTTATAAATTTTAGTTTCAATGGTCACCAACAAAAAACAAACGGCACCGAATCCCTTATTCGGAAAAGAAAATTTTACCTGGATGCTTATTGGCCTGGTAATAATGGCAATCGGATTTTTTATTATGGCAGGCGGCAAAAGTGCCGACCCCACCAAGTTTAACGATAATGAAATATATAGCTTTACAAGAATTACACTGGCTCCGTTTTTAATTATTGTAGGTTTTATAGTGGAGATATTTGCCATTATGAAAAAGCCAAAGGAGAGCTAAAAAAGTAATTAACTATTAAGATTATAAGTTTGCGAAGTATTAGCTTCGCATTTTTTTTACGTTTACAAAATCAACTGAATGGATACTTTACAATCAATTATTATAGCGATAGTGGAAGGGCTTACAGAATTTTTGCCTATTTCCTCTACCGGCCACATGATTATTGCTGAAAAAGCTTTGGGTATTACTGAAACAGATTTTATAAAAGTGTTTACTGTAGCCATTCAGTTCGGCGCAATACTGGCAGTAGTAGTATTGTATTATAAAAAATTCTTCGATTTTAAAAGATGGGAGTTTTATGTAAAGTTGGCTGCTGCCGTTGTACCGGCACTAGTGTTAGGGTTTTTATTCTCCAAAAAGATAGATGCATTGTTGGAAAGTTCACTAACAGTTGCCATTTCTATGTTGGCAGGTGGTATCATTTTATTATTTATTGATAAAGCATTCACACAGCCCACAATAACATCAGAAGAAAAAGTTTCTTTACCCAAAGCTGTTACGATCGGAACCTGGCAATGCATTGCCATGATACCTGGTGTAAGCCGAAGCGCAGCATCAATCATTGGCGGTATGCAGCAAAAATTAACCCGCAGTGCGGCTGCTGAATTCTCTTTCTTTTTAGCAGTACCCACTATGCTTGCGGCAACAGTGTATAAATTGTATAAATACCAAAAAGAAAGTGGTGGATTTTCCGGGGAAGAGATAAAGCAGTTAGCTATTGGTAATTTAGTAGCTTTTGTTGTGGCCATGTTAGCAATAAAATTTTTTATTGGCTTTTTAAAAAAATATGGTTTTAAAATTTGGGGAGTATACAGGATAATAGTTGGCACCATCCTATTGCTGCTTATCTGGAAAGGTGTAATAAATTAAAAAGCCGGTAATTTTTTTATTTATTTCTAATGATTAATTGTTAATTTTCGTGTCTGCCGCAAGGCATTCATCCTGATAAGTAAAACCAATGCAGACCGCCTCAAAAAAAATCATTAACGGATGGGCCATGTACGATTGGGCAAATTCAGTTTACAACCTTGTAATTACTACAACTTTTTTTCCTGCTTATTATGCCGCAGTAACAGGGGCTCAAAACGAACAGTTTAAAGATGGTGTCACATTTTTGGGGCGAAATTTTATCAACACCGAAATCAAAGATTACGTTTTGTCATTCGGATTTCTTGTGATTGCTATCCTGTCGCCGGTGCTTTCATCTATCGCCGATTATAAAGGCAATAAGAAAAACTTTATGCGCTTTTTCTGTTACCTCGGTGCCGTCAGTTGCTCGTGCATGTTTTTCTTTGATAAAAGCCATGTAACACTCGGATTAATGTGCTTTATGTTTGCAGGCATAGGATTTTATGGTAGCCAGGTTTTTTACAATTCTTATTTACCTGAAATAGCGTCAGAAAAAGATATGGACAAGGTGAGTGCCCGTGGCTATGCCATGGGGTATATTGGAAGTGTAATAATGCAAATAATTGGCTTTGCTTTGGTGATAGCCATGCCGGATAATCCACTACCGTTAAAAATTACTTTTTTGTTGGTTGGTATTTGGTGGGTAGCGTTTGCACAAATAACTTTTAAGAGGTTACCTATGAGCCCTAAACAGGAACGAAAGGCAAAAAAACATGCGCTTATAAATGGCTTCCATGAACTAAAAATTGTTTGGAATCAGGTGAAGCGTATGCCGGAATTAAAAAGATTTTTAACTGCGTTTTTTTTCTACAGTATGGGCGTTCAAACGGTACTTCTTGTGGCGATGGATTTTGGCATCAAAGAATTAAAATTGCAGAATACCACGCTGATACTAACAGCATTGGTAATACAATTGGTTGCCACTGCAGGCGCCATCGGCATTAGCCGGCTGTCTGCCGTTTTTGGAAACATTAAAATACTAATGTTAACCGTTACCTTATGGATAGGTGTTTGTATTGCAGGATTTTTTATGCAGACACAAGTACATTTTTTTATCATTGCTGCATTTGTTGGCCTTGTAATGGGAGGCATACAATCACTCAGCCGCTCTACATACAGCAAATTTATACCGCCAACAAAAGATACCGCATCGTTCTTTAGTTTTTATGATGTCAGTGAAAAGCTGGCCATAGTTATTGGGCTATTTAGTTTTGGCTTTATTGAGGGTGTTACCCGCAGCATGCGCAATTCTATTTTGGCATTGATAATATTTTTTGTACTTGGTTTGTTATTTTTAACGCTTACCTACCGGGCACAGAAAAAACATGCAGTAATTATTTGATTGATGAAAATTTATACAATTAATACCGGCTATTTTAAATTAGATGGTGGAGCCATGTTTGGTGTAGTACCCAAAAGCATCTGGAACAAACTGAACCCTGCCGACGAAAATAATATGTGTAGCTGGGCATTGCGTTGTTTATTGGTTGAGGATGAAGGCCGGTTAATTTTAATTGACTCTGGTATGGGTGATAAACAGAGCGAAAAATTTTTCAGTCATTATTATTTGCATGGTACCGATACACTTGATGCTTCGTTAGCCAAACATGGATTTACAAAAGATGATATTACCGATGTATTTTTAACACATCTTCATTTTGATCATAGTGGAGGTTGTATTGTAAGAGATGGTGATCAATTGATCCCCGCTTTTAAAAATGCCATATACTGGAGTAATGAAACACACTGGAAATGGGCTACACAGCCAAACGATAGAGAGAGAGCAAGTTTTTTAAAAGAAAATATTTTACCCATACAGGAAAGTGGCAGGTTGAAATTTGTTCAAGTGAACAAACTTTCATCAATTGCACAATACGAGGAACAGCATAATGATGAGACGCTCATTTATCAATCAGGTTTCACAAAAAATATGTCATTCATTGTTGCTAATGGTCACACAGAAGGAATGATGCTACCCGTAATTCATTACTACGGAAAAACAATTGTGTATATGGCAGATCTGCTGCCATCGGTTGCGCATATTCCGTTGCCTTATGTAATGGGCTATGATATGTTTCCATTAACTACACTAAAAGAGAAAAAGATATTTCTTAGTGAAGCAGAAAAAAATGATTATATATTATTTTTAGAACATGATCCTGTTATTGAATGTTGCACATTGAATGAAACCGAAAAAGGAATTCGGGCAAAAGATCTTTTTACGCTACAGGGCATATTGTGATACTACAGCCCTTTTATACTAATCAATGACGACAGGGGATATCGAAGATTCTTGTATCCAAACATATCTACTTTAATATTTCCTACTGTTACCGGGCTTTCTACTCTAAGCACCAAATGATTTGGGTCATCACTTATCCAAACTGTCATTTTTTCCCCCCCTTTAAACATGGTGCCTTTTATTAAAAGTGGCTTAAGTTTTATGGCATTGAATTTACCATATTGTGTTTTTACTTTCTCCTTACCCATGTAGCGTAGGTACAAATGGAATATCTCATCATCCAAAAACATATCGAACGGAATTTTATCTCCAGGCCTGTATTTGCTGTAATCAATATTCCTGGCATAGTACATAGAACTTACTACATCCTGTATGCACTTTGTGGTTTTAAAAACTCCGTTCGTGCTAACAGCCGTTCCAATCTCCTGGTTAAAAGTTACATTATTATAAATTTTATACCCCCCCTCGTCTACGTTGCGAATGAATTTAATAGGTAGCATGGTCGCCGTATCAATGTAAGATTCGTACCTGTCCCTTACTTTAAAAAAATTATCAAAGGTTGGATAATTTGTTCCGATACCGACGCAATGATAAACCGGCTTACCATTAAACCTTTCGAGCGTAGTAGTAAAAGTAGCCTCACCGGCCCCGATGTACAGGCTAATGGCGTTGTAAAAAACTTTCATAGTTACAACTTCCCCGGCCAAAAAAGAAGTGTTTTTTGTACCACAAAATTCATGGTCCGGCTGTTGCTGTGCAAATGCCGAAAAATTCATCATCAAAAAAAATATTTTTAGAATTCCTTTCATTTATCTTTTACAATTTTAACACTAAAAATTAAAAGGCTCCCTATTATTGCCGGCAACACAAGGTTAATAAGCCAAATACCCAATGCAGCGGCGCCTACTCCTAATTCATTTGCGGTATACAGTTGAAAGATCGTCCAACTGGCGCTTAGGCGCACGGGCAATTCTATAAAGCCCACAGTTGGCGCAACGGCCATTACCAAATAAAAAATTGCTACCAGCCAAAAACATAATCCAATTGTTATTTGTACGTCAAATAATCTAAGGAGCAGCACATATTGCAAAACAAATACCAAATACCGAAGAAATGACAATGATAATATTTGTATAAGCTGAGCATTGTTGAATTCGTCCAGCACGCTGATATGTCTTATTGCTTTATTCAAAGCAGGCACTTTCTCCATCATCCTAACGAGCCAGCCTAAACGCAAATAAAATAGCAAAAGTATTAACGTAATACCCACGCAAAGAGATGTGATAACAGCCTCCCAAAATTCGGGTATAACATTCAATACCGTGTTATCGTATTGTGAAAAGTATCTTAAAAATAATAGCCCGAAACAGCCCATCACCATTGTAACCAGCAACTGGCTAATACTTCCCACCACCGTCAATGAAATGGCTTTAATTCGATTACCGTCGTCAACATATAAAATGCGGCCTCCATATTCACCTATCCTATTGGGCGTAAGTGCCGTAATGCTGCATCCCGCTAACACCGATTTTAGCGCTGTTAAAAAAGAAAATGCCTGTACATGCTTTACCAGCAACCTCCATTTAATGGCTTCAATGCTCCAGTTTATTATCATCAAAAAAACAATCAGCCACAATTTTCCTCCACCAAGGCCATTCTTAATTTGATTCCAATGCAAGCCCAACTGCGGCTTGTTAATTATTTGCCTGTATAAACTCCACATTAAAATAATAAACAGCAGGGGGCCGAAAAAATAGTTAATTAGTATTTTGATATTTTTATTCAATCCTGTTTTCTTTATTTACCCTTATCCCACAAGGAGAAAGAAAAGGGAAGCACATGTTTTACTACTTTTGTTAAGATTCGGCTATTTTTAAATTATGATTGTTTTGTCTTTTTCTGATTGCTGCTAATTTTCTCAGAGAGCAAAACATATTAAAATATTGGCTCGTTCGCTATCAACTTTAACGCATTTTTTACAATACAAGTATAGTTCAAATATCAGTTAAACCATCAATCAAAGAAATAAGAACAAAAATTGAAAAAAAAATCAACAATAATTTTAGGGATAGATCCTGGTACGGTAGTAATGGGTTATGGATTAATTCGAATAATGGGCAGCACCATTACATTGGTGGAAATGGATATATTAAAGCCCGGCAAGATAGATGACCCATATAAAAAACTACAGCTAATTTACAATTTGGTAAGTGGACTAATAATTAAATACCAGCCGGATATATTTGCCATTGAAGCCCCATTTTTTGGCAAGAATGTGCAGAGCATGTTAAAGTTAGGCCGGGCGCAGGGTGTAGCAATTGCGGCTGCAATGGGCCATGGGCTGGATGTTACAGAATATGCTCCAAAAAAAATAAAACAATCTATTACCGGAAATGGCAATGCCAGTAAAGAGCAGGTGCTAAAGATGCTGCAACGTTTGCTAAATTTTAAGGAAGACCCCAGGTATTTTGATGCATCGGATGCACTAGCTGTGGCTGTATGTCATTATTTTCAGGAAAACGGCCCGACAGTATCAGCATCAAAAAAAGTTAATGGCTGGAATGACTTTCTGCAAAAAAATCCAGCCAGGTTAAAAAAATAGTTATTGAATGTTTGCGATAATTTTTTGCTGAATGACTTTAAATTCTTCTGGTGACAGTTTCAGTTTATCATTTGCAAAATTCAAATCGTTTGCAGAATTAATGGGCATTAAATGTAAATGCGCATGAGGCACTTCCAAACCTACTACGCTTATGCCACAGCGATTGCAATTGAACGATTTTTCGATAGCCTGCGCAATAGGTTTTGCAAACAGCAATAAATCGCTTAAATAAACTTCGGGCAAGTCAAAAAACTTATCAACTTCTATTTTGGGAATCACCAATACGTGTCCTTCTACAAGTGGATATATATCAAGAAAAGAAAAAAACTTTTCGTTCTCTGCAATTTTGTAGCTGGGAATTTCACCTGCTATTATCTTTGAAAAAATGGTCATAAAAAATAGTATTTACATTAAAAGTACAAACAAAAAACCCACTCAAAATTGAATGGGTTTTTAAATTATTTGATGCGTTCTTAAATGGTAATATTTTCTACCTTAAATTTTAATAAGCCGACCGGTACAGTAACCTCTGCCACTTCCCCGATGGCCTTGCCCAACAGGCCTTTTCCAATAGGAGATGTTACAGAGATTTTTCCCAGTTTTAAATCTGCTTCTTTTTCTGAAACTATTTGATAGGTAACCTTCTTTTTTGTACCCATATTAGTGACGGTTACCTTAGTTAATATAGAAACCTTGCTGGTATCGATATTATTTTCATCTAAAATACGGGCTGTGGCAAGCACACCTTCCAGGTATTTTATTTTTGCCTCCAGCATTCCCTGGGCTTCCTTGGCTGCATCATACTCAGCATTCTCCTTCAAATCGCCTTTTTCACGTGCCTCAGCAATTGCCCTGCTGGCAGCGGGCCGTTCCACACTTTTCATTTGGTGCAGCTCTTGTTTCATTTGTTCGAAGGTTTCTTGTTTTACATAGTTCGTTTCGCTCATGACACTTCTTTTTTATAGTAAATAGAAAAAAATACAACGCCCCGGATTTTACCGAAGCGTTGTAAATTGTATACAAATATAATTAAATACCCAACTTCTGCAATATCACAGCGCTCATTTTATAAAAAGCTTCGTGGCTATAGCCAGCAATATGGGGTGTTAATATAACATTGGGTTGCGCTGCTAAATAATCAAGTTGCTTCTGCTGCTCCGCTGAATAACTATGCAGCTTTTCATTTTCTAAAACATCCAACGCTGCTCCTGCAATTTTATTTTGCCGCAATGCCCTGATTAAAGCCTCAGGATCGGTAACCGCTCCCCGACAGGCATTTACAAAATAAGGTTTTTCTACAAGCGAGTTAAAAAAGGCGTCATTTGCCATGTGCTTTGTGTCGCTTGTTAGGGGAACATGCAAGCTGATAACGTCTGCATAACGGCAAATTTGTTCCATGCTGGCTTCTTTAATATATCCACCTCCGAACCCGAATTTAAATTTATCGTATGCCAATACTGTAACATCAAATGCGGCCAATAATTTAGCCAACGCACTGCCGGTGTTACCAAAACCAATAATGCCAACTGTTTTCCCTGTCAATTCTACTCCTCTATTGGCATCTCTAAGCCACTTACCATTCTTTATTTCCTCAAAACTTTTGGAAACATTATTCATCAAATTCAGCAATAGGGCTATAACATGCTCCGCTACTGCATTTCTGTTGCCTTCAGGACTACTGAAGCAATTAACACCCATGCCTTCTGCATAATGTACGTCTATTAATTCCATGCCACTGCCAAGTCGCCCGATCCATTTTAATTTAGTTGCCTTATCCAAAACCGGTTGATCAATTTTTAAACGGGTAGTTACAATTAAGCCTTCCATATCACTAACCAATAAGGCCAATTCTTCGTAGGTAATTTGTGGCTGGTACATTACATCGTATCCTTTTTGTTGTAAAGTTGCAGCTAAAACCTCATGTGCATTTGCTGTAATTAATACTTTGGGCTTTATATCACTCATGGTTAAATTTTCATGATTCGTACGCATTCCGATATTGAAAGAGGCCTGATTATTTAATATTTTGTGTGAGGAAAATCAAGACAATTTAAACTCCGGCGATAACACTAATTTCAATATTGGCATTTTTCGGTAAGCCTTTTACCGCTATGGTTTCCCTGGCGGGAAAAGAGCCATCAAAATATTTTGCATAAATTTCATTTACGCTGCTGAATAATTCCATATCGCTTAAAAAAATAGTTGTTTTTACAATATTGCTGAAATCCATTTCGGCCGCTGCAAGTATTGCCTTTATATTTTGTAATACCTGGTGGGTTTCTTCAATAATATCTGCATTGGCAAGGTCGTTGGTACCCGGTTTTAAAGCTACCTGTCCGGAAACAAATAAAAAATCACCCATCTTAATAGCCTGGTTGTAGGGGCCAATGGGTGCAGGGGCATTGGCCGACTGTATGATTTGCTTGGTCATTTATTTTATTTAAGAATTACAAATATATCTTTTATCAACCACCTATTTTTGTAAAAATTTGATAAATGACAATTGCAATTTTTGGCAGTGATGAACATTGGGAAGAATTAAAAAAAGATAGTTGCGACGCTGATTTTGTAAGATTATATTCTTTATCAGATATTTCAATTAAGATTGATGCTGTTTTTATAATAACTGAAGACGCTGCAAAAGATTTTAGTTTCATCACCATCCCTGTTTTTATCAATTCGGTCTGCCATACTTTGAAAGATTTAAATGCCCCCGAAAATGTGCTGCGTATCAACGGTTGGCGTAGCTTTTTAGCAAGGCCAAATTGGGAAATTGCAGGAACAGTCAATAACAAAGTAGTTACAATTTTAAAGGCTCTTGATAAGGATTTTACAAATGTTGCCGATGAAACGGGATTTATTGCAGCAAGAGTATTAGCCATGATCATTAATGAAGCATGGTTTGCTTTAGGAGAAAATATTAGTACCAAAGCCGAGATAGATACTGCTATGAAATTGGGTACGAATTATCCCTATGGACCATTTAAATGGGGCGAATTAATTGGCGAAAAAAATATTTTTACTTTACTGAAAAAAATGAGTACGAAGGATAGACGGTATTTGCCTGCACCTTTGTTGGCCGAAAAAATAAGCGAATGAGTTTAATATTAAATATTGATACCGCCGTTAATTCTGCTAGCATAAGCATCGCCAATGATGGGCATATTTTAGGCGAGGCTGTCAATATGGAACAGAAAGACCAGGGAGCATTTATGCAGCCTGCCATAGAATTAATACTAAAAAATACAGGAATTAAACTACCTGATTTGAATGCCGTAGCGGTAGTGGCCGGTCCCGGAAGCTACACCGGGCTTAGGGTGGGCATGGCCAGCGCTAAAGGTTTATGCTATGCCCTTGGTAAACCTTTAATTACCATTGGAACATTAGAACTATTGGCCTACCAAACGATTAATCAGTTGGATATCAATCAAAATGATGTACCAGCATTATTTTGTGCGATGGTAGACGCCAGAAGAATGGAAGTATTTACTGCAGTGTTCGATACAGACCTAAAAATTATATTGACGCCTTGCGCATTGATTGTTGACGAAGATTCTTTTGCTGATTTATTGTTAAATAACAAAATTATTTTTTCGGGAAACGGGTCGGAAAAATGGGAAAAAATAAGCCGACAAAAAAATGCGCATTTTTTTCAGCCGAAAAACAACCCATTGTATATGAGCGAATTGTCTTTTAGAAAATTTCTTAAAAATGATTTTTCCGATTTGGCTTATACAGAACCCACGTATCTTAAGGAATTTTACAGTCCCAATATTTAGTCGCTTTTTGTTAATTCATCCCTAAAATAGTACCGCTTATCTAATAAGGATTTAAATAAATATAAAATGGTTTGTATCTTTGCGCAGTTATTCAAGCAAACTTAAAAATTTAATATCTATGACAAATGACACAATTGCTCTTGTAGAGCAGGCACCAAAGTTGCAACACACAACTAACATGAGTACGATTAAAATTGACTACTACAGTGTAAAAAAAGCAGCGCTGATTTTAAGAGCCCTCAATCACAAATTGCGCCAGCAGTTACTCAAATTGATTGAGGAAGAAAAGAAAATTACAGTTACAGAAATTTACGTTCGTTTAAGATTAGAGCAATCTGTTGCATCGCAGCATTTAGCTATCTTACGTAAAGCAGGTGTTGTAAGCACACAGCGTGATGGTAAATTTATCTATTACATTATCAATCATAAAAGAATTGACGAAATAAGCAATTTTGTTAATGAATTGGTTGCGTAATCTTAGTAATAAATTTTTAATAAAAACGGATGCCGCCTTGGTATCCGTTTTTTATCTTTGTAGGGTATCCAATTTGAAAAAATAGACACAGGTAAGTGTCACTGTTTTATTAGGTTGATGTGCTGATGGATAAATTAAATTACAAAACTTCGCACATTTTCTTTTGCAAATTCAAGCAATGATATTTTAAATAATTTGTTATTTTATGTACATACAACAATTGTATACAGCCTGCATAAGTGAAGCAGCATATTATATAGAAAGTAACTGCGAAGCTGTAATTATAGATCCATTGAGAGACATTGAT
>JBGSIG010000029.1:0-2908 GCA_041742655.1 Ferruginibacter sp.
TATGCTAATTGGTTTATGGATATGGGATGAATTGTCTTATGACAGGTACCATAAAAATTACGACCGCATTGCAAGGGTAATGCAGAATCAACTTTTTAATGGAGAGATTTCTACCCAGAATTCTAATCCGGCGGTGCTTTCGCAGGAAATAAGGAACAGGTACGGCAGCGATTTTAAATACGTGCTGCAATCGTCCTGGAATTTTCAGCACACGTTGGCTTTGGGTGAAAAAAAATTATTGAAGTCCGGTTCTTTTTTTGAACCGGGCGTTGTTGATATGCTGTCCTTAAATATTATCAAAGGGTCTCCCCAGGAATTAAAAGAGCCTTACTCCATCATTATTTCCGAATCGGTGGCGAAGTCTTACTTTGGCGATGACAATCCAATTAATAAAACCCTCAAATTAGATAATAAAGCAGATCTGAAAGTGATGGCAGTTTACGAAGATCTCCCGTACAACACTTCTTTCAGAGACCTTAATTTTATTTTACCCTGGGAGCTTTATTTAATTCAAAACCCGTGGATAAAGGAAATGGAAAGTCCATGGGGCAGCAACTTTACGCAAACTTTTGCTTTGCTGGCAGACAAGAGTGATATGGCAAAAGTATCTACCAAAATCAGGAATGTAAAATTTGATGTGGTAAGCCCCGGTGAAAAAAAATTCGATTCGAAAATATTTTTGCAGCCGATGAAAAAATGGCATCTGTATGGTGATTTTAAAAATGGTGTAAATACCGGTGGCCGCATTCAGTATGTGTGGTTGTTTGGTATCATAGGTTTATTTGTGTTGCTGCTGGCATGTATCAATTTCATGAATTTAAGCACGGCCCGCAGTGAGAAAAGAGCAAAAGAAGTTGGCGTTAGAAAAGCCATTGGCTCTGACAGAAAGCAATTGATCATGCAATTTTTTAGTGAATCTTTTTTGGTAGTAATACTGTCTTTTATTTTATCATTAGGGATCGTGTTTTTCCTGATCCCATTTTTTAATGAAGTCGCCGATAAAAAAATATCCATTTTGTGGGCTAATCCCGTTTTTTGGATTTCCGGATTTGCCTTTTGTCTTTTTACAGGTTTTGTTGCAGGCAGTTATCCGGCCTTGTATTTATCCTCTTTCCAGGCAGTTAAAGTTTTAAAGGGAACATTTAGGGTAGGCCGCTTTGCCGCTGTTCCAAGAAAAGTGCTGGTAGTGATGCAATTTTCTGTCTCAGTCATTTTAATTATCGGAACCATTGTTGTTCATCGCCAGATAGAATATGCCAAAAACAGGCCGGTAGGTTATAATAAAGAAAGCCTTATCACCGCAGGCATAAATGATGTGCTGCACAGCAAATTTGAAACATTGCGCAATGATTTAAAAGCCAGTAATGCAGTGGTGGAAATTACGCAGGCAACAAGCCCTACCACCGATGTGTGGAATAGCAACGGTGGTTTTAACTGGGAAGGAAAAGATCCTAACCAGGCAGTTGACTTTCCCAACTCTGGCGTTACGCAGGAATATGGAAAAGTAATTGATTGGAAAATAACGGAAGGCCGCGATTTTTCCAGGGAGTTTGCAACAGATTCTGCTGCATTTATTCTAAATGAATCAGCAGTTAAATTTATTGGTTTAAAAGACCCGGTAGGCAAAACCATTGAATGGAACGACAAGGCCTACAAAGTTATCGGTGTGGTAAAAGATATTTTAACAGAATCACCCTATCAGCCTGTTCGTGCTGCCATGTTTCACTGCACTGCCGAACAGGGTAATATTATCATCATGAAAATAAATCCTGCTCTGTCACCAAATGTGGCCCTTGGTAAAATTGCAGATATTTTTAGAAAATTTGATCCTGCTACTCCTTATGAATTCAAATTTGTAGATGAGGATTTTGCGAAAAAATTCGGTGATGAAGAACGCATTGGAAAGCTGGCGAGTGTTTTTGCAGTACTGGCTATTTTTATTTCCTGTTTAGGATTATTTGGCCTTGCATCTTTTGTGGCAGAACAACGCACCAAGGAAATTGGTATAAGGAAAGTAGTAGGCGCTTCTGTTTTTAACCTTTGGCAATTATTGTCTAAAGACTTTGTAATCCTCGTAATTATTTCCTGTATAATAGCGGTGCCGTTGGCGTGGTATGGCATGCACCAGTGGTTACAGAAATATGATTACCGTGCTGCAATCAGTTGGTGGATCTTCGGTGCAGCCATATTTGGTGCGTTGCTTATAACAATATTAACCGTGAGCTTCCAGGCAATAAAAGCAGCATTGGCTAATCCGGTTAAGAGTTTGAGGACAGAGTAACCCCCATCTCCTAAAGGGGAGTTATTCGACGGCACTATTTTTTATTGAAAAGGGTTATGCCAAGAATTCTTTTCGGTTATTGTAAACACTTTGAATAACTCCCCTTTAGGAGATGGGGGTAAACTTCTTCATTATGATAAAAAATTATTTCAAAATCGCCTTTCGCAACCTTTGGAAAAATAAAGGCTACAGCGCTATTAATATTTTTGGCCTTGCTGTTGGCCTTGCTACCTGTTTACTGATTATATTGTACATAACAGATGAACTAAGCTATGACCGTTTTTACAAAAATGCTGACCGCATTTACCGCGTTAATTCCGACATACAATTTGGTGGCGGAAAACTACACATGACCCAAACATCTGATATGATGGGTGAATTACTTAAAAAAGATAATCCGCAAATAGAGGAATATACCCGCATTTATACCAGTGACGGCGATAAGCTTATAAAAAAAGGGAATGAATTTATTACTGAAAAAAATGTAGCCAGTGTTGATTCTACATTTTTTAGTGTTTTTATGCTTCCTGCCATTGAGGGTACTACAAAAACCGCATTGAACGAACCCAATACAGTGGTGGTAACAGAATCATCTGCAAAAAAATATTTTGGTACCACGGCAAATAT
>JBGSIG010000030.1:0-1525 GCA_041742655.1 Ferruginibacter sp.
CTTAATATTAATACGTATTCAAAATCATAACTAACAATGTGCCTCAGAGACTGCCGAACCGCATCCGCTGTTCCCTGGAACCAGGTTGAATTATCCGGCGTTTGTTCTGCCGCAAGTATATCCACAAATCCTTTGCTGAAAATGCTAAACTGGTAGGTATTTTTTATATGCTTGTTTAAGGAAGCAGAATTAAATTGGGTGAGTACTAAAATACGGTTAAGGCTGCTATTAATGCAATTAGAAATTGGAATGTCCACCAGGCGATACTTGCCGGCAATAGGCACTGCAGGCTTGCTTCTACTGGCTGTTAAAGGATATAGCCTTGATCCTGATCCTCCTCCTAATACAATTGAAATTACTGATTTGCTATCCATAATGGCGGGGTTGTTGGTGTGAAAAATTTAAATGCAATCTACAGTTAAATATAATTAAAAAAATTTTAAAAATTATTGTAAACTATCGTATACACTGATGTAATGGCCAGCGCTATTTTCCCAGCTATTATCAATCTTCATAATAGTAGTTCTTATTTTATCTATGCGTTTCGGCTTCTTATATAATTCCAGCGCACGGTGTATAGAATAAGTAATATCCCATACAGTGGCATCATTAAAAACAATACCATATCCTCCGGCTTCCCCGTAATCAACTACTGTGTCACGCAACCCACCTGTATTTCTAACAATGGGTATAGTACCATACCGCATAGCATACATCTGGTTTAATCCGCATGGTTCTACCCTGCTCGGCATTAGTAAAAAATCGGCCCCTGCATACATTTGATGGCTTAGCTTTTCGTTATACCCAATTTTTGAATTATAATACCCTACCAACTCGCTCTTCATATTTTCAAGTTGCCACTCCACTGCAGGCTCGCCGCTGCCAAGTATTAAAAAACTCATGGCGCCCTGCAGGTGATATACAGAATCGTAAATTGCCTGCGGTAATAAGTCCGCCGCCTTTTCATGCACCAGCCTCCCGATAAAAACAAAAAGAGGTTTTTCTATATCTAAATTATACAAATCGCACAAAACTTTTTTACAGGCCAACTTACCGGCAGTAGCGTCGGTTACGCTGAAGTTAGGTTCAATGTAATTGTCAACTGCAGGGTCCCATACCGCATCATCAATGCCATTTAAGATACCTATGCATTTGCCTCGTTCATACTGAAATAAATCTTCAAGCCCATTGGCGTTTGTCCGCATCTCTTCAAGATAACTCTGACTTACCGTGGTAACTTTAGAAGCACATTTAACTGCACTCGCCAGGGGGTTGATGTTTTTGTTCCAGTCCAACTTTCCCCATTCCCAGGTATTCCAATCAGGAATATAGTGCGACTTATCCCAACCCATCCAACCCTGATATTGCGCATTATGAATGGTGAACACAGTTGGTATTGACGACAGGTGTCGATAGGCATAACAGTGATTCATCATAAAAGGTATTAACCCGGTATGATGGTCATGAACATGTACAATTTCCGGCTGATGGTTCCACTTGCTCAACCAATCAACCACCGCAATCT
>JBGSIG010000031.1:0-3781 GCA_041742655.1 Ferruginibacter sp.
CGCCTTTTTCGTAGGAATACCGGTCTTCCAAAAGGTTGGTGCTTTTATCGTAGGTAACAATATCTATCACTTGCGCATTAAATATTTCCCTGATTTTTTCACCCACCATGTCGTAGATACCCTGCATATCCATTTCACTTACCAACCCTTCCTGAACGCTATTGATCACCGCCAGTTCTTCTACACGTTCGC
This sequence comes from Ferruginibacter sp., assembly GCA_041742655.1. Lineage (GTDB taxonomy): Bacteria > Bacteroidota > Bacteroidia > Chitinophagales > Chitinophagaceae > Ferruginibacter. Next base: position 193 of record JBGSIG010000031.1, read on the forward strand.
TCAATTGTGCGGTGCGTTCGTGCACAATTTTTTCCAGCTCACGGTGTTTTTCGTGCAACTGGCGTGTGCGCCAGCGGATGAGAGAATAGATAACTGCAAATGCTGCTAAGGCATACAATAGATAAGCCCACCAGGTAGCATACCATGGCGGCAATATTGTAAAATTAAAAGTTGATTCAGTACTTTCTGTGTCGTAAATATTTTTTGCCTTTACCTTAAATGTGTATTTGCCCGCCGGTAAATTGCCATATTCCCTGAAATTTTGTTTGGTCCAGTCGGTCCAGTTGTTATCCTGCCCTTCAAGAAAAGTTGAAAACAGGGTTTCATTTTCCAGTTTAAAAAATGGAGCAGCATATTGAAAACGCACTGTATTAAAATTGTGTGCAAATGACGATTTACCGGTAGGAGGTGCGAAGCCAGCATAAAAAACTGAATCTTCATTTAATTTTATTCCGCGGATAATTGTTTTGAAAGAACCGCTTGTAGTTTCATCTAAGTTTCCATCATAGCGAACAACACCATCCCTGCCCGCAAACCATGTTACTGAATTGCCATCCTTATCAACTGCAGGGCTGATGTACCAAATGGGATAATCTTTTTTTAATTCTCTAAAAGGGGCATCCACCAATTTAAAACTGCCATCCTTTGCTGGAACTTTCACAAAAACTCCTTTACCAAAATTGGCCCAAATTCTTCCCTTTTCATCTGTAGGCATTACAGGAGAAGCATCCCCATCTTCAGAAATATATTTTGTAAGAAACTTCAGTGAAACAGTATCACGTATAAACCTATCTTGTTTTTTATCGAAAGTGAAAATGGAATCTTTACTTGAAATAAAATACAAAGTACCCTCGTAGTAGCCAACGCCAATGCCGCTTGCAGGAAGGCCCTTTTTATTATCGTATGTTTCAATGGGTGCATCGGCTATGTTAATTTTGCCGCCTGTCTTGTTTGGTTTTACCAATATAATTTCACCCGGGTTGCTGCCTGCAACCCACAAATTACCATCTTCTGTTTGTTTGAAAACCGTTTGGCCACCCCTCACATCGCTGCGGAAAGACTCCACAGAAAAACCGCCGGTTTTTGGGTTGTACCTTACAGTGGCAACCCCATTTCTAAGATTGAAATAAAATAGCGTTGAATCAAAATTTGTTTGAAGAAAGCTTGTAACATGAAAATCATAGTTATTACCCGCAATTAATGGATAGGCTTTGCCACCACTAATTTTGAGGAAGCCTTTTTCGGCACCACCGGCAACTACATAATTTTTAAATTTTTGTAAATCGTACACCTGGCCGCTGGTACCCGTAACATATTTAAAACGGCCGGTGGCTTTATCTAAATAATAAACTCCGTTGTTGGTGCCTGCGTACACAGTATCAAAAAGCGAAATAACTGAAAACACGGTTTTGGCGGGCAGCCCCATCGACTCATCAAAAAAAGTGAGCGACGAATTGAGATCGAGTTTGGCTATTCCATTAAATAACGGCATCCAAAGCATATTGCGGGAATCTTCAAATAAATAGTCAACCGAATTATCCTGCAGGCCCATCGCCTTATCAATGCGCTCAATCAGTTTGCCTTGTTTGTTGATTATGACCAAGCCATTATTGAAGGTATTTAAGGCAAATAAACCATTGCTTAATACCAGGCCACCATATAAACTTGTATTAAAAATATAAGGATCTGCTTCGGTTTTAAATGGCGCAAAATCTTTTCCGTCGTACAAAAAAAGTCCCTGGGTGCGGGTGCCAATCAATATGCGGTCGTTATCGTAAGGCAACATAGCATAAATACGTTCGTTGGCAAATTTTTCGCCATTGGGTACCACATAAAAACTATCATTTTTCAGCATGGTAAGGCCGCGGCTCCAGATGCGGGCATACAATTGATCGTTTACCACGGCTGTGATATGGAAATTTTCTTTGCTTTCCAGTACACGCATGGTTTTGTAGTTCCATATAAAAATATAATTGTTGGTTTTAAAAAACAGGTAAGTGCTTGTTTTGCCCATTTCCCAAACTTCCTGAAACGACTGGTATTTGGTTGGTAATTTATTTTTTAACGAAACAAATTCAAGCTTTCCATTTTTGCCGGGATTCATGTAACCAATGTCTCCAAACGTACCCAAATAGATTTTTCCGTCAGCCCCATTCTCCACACATCTTACACCTGCCGGTTTCAGCAGTTCCCAGTCGCTGCCATCATATGTCAATAGCCCATTGTTATTGGCGAAATACATAACACCCTTATCATCTTCAGTAGCCCACCAGTTTATGCCATCAGCATTATAGTCCTGGTAACGGTAGTTAGTAATAAAGGGGAGGCCTTTTTCAGAGGCCGTTTGCCCAGTGGTTTTTAACGATAGTTGCAAAACCAATATGCAAAGTGGAAGCAGCTTGTAAATAACTATTTTATTAAAAATAAAGCAGGGTTTGCTTATCGTCATAACCTATGTGGTTTTAGAATAATACAGTTTTATTCGGTAATTTATAAAATTGCTTTCGCGGGGGGAAGCGCCTTAACCTTTGGTTAACCATAGGTTCGGGTTCTAAATGTAAATAAAAATTCCCTGAATCAGCAAACGGATTGTTATTATTTGAGCCAGCTATCCACTACCCGCTAGCAATGCTGTGCGCAGGTTGGCATTGCCGGTTTGTAAAAATAAATTGAGCGAACAAAATTTAGCTGACAAACCTCAAGTTTATGCGGCCAACGAATATTTTGCTCAGATGATAATTGATTTTTACATTGCCAAATAGGTGTGACTGGCACATTTATTGAGTAGTTAAGAGCATTAAAAAGGATTCTAATACCAGGGGCCACCTAACTATTGAATAGCTTTTATTGGTGGCTATATAATTTAATGTAAAAGGTTTCGCCATTTCTACCGCCACATATCCTGTAAATTTCCCAGATTGATTGAATGTATAGATTTTATTTTTGAAATATTTTCAAAAAAAATTAAGCTGTTTATAATAATTTAATATCCCGCCAGCACTTTGTAATATAGCTTGTGTGCTATGTTACGAACACATATTCAATATTACGGATTAGTATAAAAGCCCTTAGATGAATTCAATTTAAAAAAAGATAAATGTATTTTTTATATATTTGCCGCCCAAACCTTACATTATATTTTTAATCAAATAAAAAACAACAATTATGAAATCAAAGTTAACAACGAGTTTTATTATTATTTTGGTAGTAGCGTTTAGTTCCTGCGTATCGAGCAAGAAATTTAAAGCTGCAACTGCCGAAGCGGAAAATCTCCAAAGCCAGTTATCTGCATGCAACAATACCGTTAGCAGTGCAAACACTAAAATAGCTGACCTTAACAAGCAGGTTACCGGCCTTTCTGGCCAGGTTTCTGATTTAAACAACCAAAATGCAGCGTTGGCGGTGGATGCTGCAAGGTACAAAGTAATTAAGGCAGAAGGTAAGTTAAATGAAGCAGAATTGAATGCTGCCTTAGCTGCACAGGGTACATCGATGACCGAAATTCAGGACAAACTTGTTGCCGGATTGAGCGGCCTTGTTGACGCTGGTATTGATGTTACCTATAAAAACGGGTTATTGTATCTTAGCC